>NZ_JBFAOI010000001.1:1040918-1197946 GCF_040675155.1 Micromonospora sp. NPDC049645 | reverse complement strand
CTCGGCGCGGGGCCGGGGCGGGGGGGCCCCCCGCCTCGGGGGCCGCCCCGCCCGCGGCCCCGCCCCCCCCCCCCCCCCGCCCCCCCGGCGCGGGGGGGGGGGGGGCCCCCCCCCCCCCCACAACTCCATGATCGACACAGATCGGTTACCGGTCGGTGGCGAGGGAGATGATGCCGTAGTCGTAGGCGTGACGCCGGTAGACGACGCTGGGGCGGCCGGACTCCTTGTCCTGGAAGAGGTAGAAGTCGTGGCCGACGAGCTCCATCTCGAACAGCGCGTCGTCAATGGTCATCGGCTCCGCCGGGTGCACCTTCTCCCGGGCGATGTGCCACGGCTGCTGGTCGTCGTACTCCTCTTCGACCCGCTCGGCGACCGCGGTGCCGGCGCGGGCGCCGTCACCCGGCGCGCTCAGCGCGGGGGAGACCAGGTCCGCGACCGGTAGGCCCGCGGTGGCCTCGGCGACGGAGATCGGCGCGTGCCGGCCACGGTGTACGCGGCGGCGGTCGGCCGCGCGGCGCAGCCGGGTGTCGAGCTTCGCGATGGCCGCGTCGAGTGCGCTGTAGAAGTCGTTCGTGCAGGCTTCGGCCCGAATCACCGGCCCCCGGGAAACGCAGGTGATCTCCACCCGCTGGCAGTGGTCGGCCTGGCGCGGATTGCGCTCGTGAAACAGCTCGACATCGACGCGAATAAGTTTGTGGTCGTAGCGTTCGATCTTCGCGAGTTTCTCGGCTACGTGTACCCGGTAATGATCCGGCACTTCGACGTTTCGGCCCTTGACCACGATGTCCACGTGACCTCCCTTGTTCGGACGGTCTTCGATCCGGTTTACCCGGCCGCGCGCCGTGGGGAGACCCGCTGGCGTCGACCGGTTGGTACGGCTACGCCTCCTCTCACCGCCGGGGGCGGTTGGAACGACCTCCTACCCCCGACAGCGAAACGCTAACTCCTGTTCGCCCGGCAGTCACCCCATGTTGCTGAGACGGCCCAGAATTTTTCGCACCTCATACACCAACGGGTGAAACGGAAACACGATCGGTTACGACTGGTGTCTTTTCTCGGTCGCCGCGAGCACCACGGCGACACTCGGTGCCCATCCCGTCGCGGTCAGCACCCCGGTCGCGGCAGCCAGCGTGACGCCGGTGGTGACGATGTCGTCGAGCAGCACCACGACCGGCGCCGCGCTCGCGGTACGAGCCCGGGCCGGCCCTGTCGAGCGGGGTTGGAAGGCGGCCTCGGCCGCCGCCGCCCGCCCGGCGCTGTCCAGGGTGACCGAGTCCGGCCGGGGCAGCGCCCGCAGCGGACGATGCACCCGCGCTTCCCAGCCGCCCTGGTTGAGTCGGGCCGCGCAGTGCCGGGCCAGCCGGTCGAGATGGTCCCCGTAGCGGGACCGGGCCGCCGCCGCGGTGTCCGGAACGGGCACCAACGCCAGCGGACGAGCGACGCCGACGGCCGTCGCGACGGCCTCGGCGAGCAGGGCCCCGAGCGGGCGGGCCAACCTGTGCCGGCCGTGTTCCTTGTACGCCAGCAGGCACTCCCGCAGCGGCCCGGCGTACGGACCGAGCGCGACGCAGGACGGCAGGCCCGGCGGGGCCGGGGTGGGCCGGACCGCCCGGGGCCGCAGCGCGCCGAGCGCCGCGACGCAGGTCGGGCAGACCCCGTGCCGGAGGCCGGGCCGGCGCTCCCGACAGCCCGCGCAGTCGGCGGGCAGTACCAGGTCGGCGAGGTCCGCCCAGAGCCCGCCCACCATGTCAGTAGAGGAAGAACGGCGCCGACGGGTTGCTCGGGCGCACGCCGGTCGGCACCGGAGGGATGTCGCGTACCCGGTCGGGCTCGATCCGTTCGAACGGGCTGCTGCGGTAGGCCACCCCGTTCGCCTCGTACATGTAGGCGCCGCTGGGCACCCGCACGCTGCGATTGGTCGGGTACGCCGTCAGGTGATTGACCTTGGCACCGAGGTCGGTCCGCAGCGGCGTCTCCAGGGCGCCGTCGACACTGATCTCGTAGATCGCCGGCTGACCGGCCGACCCGGCCACCACCAGCTGGTCCTCTCTGCCCCAGTCGACCGCCGTGATGCCGGTCAGCGAGGTGACCAGTTGGCGGGGCGGGCCGATGGAGACCCCGCCGCCGTCCAGGTTGACCGCCGCGACGTAGAGACGACCACCGGCGACCAGCGCGACCCGCTGGCCGTCCAGCGCGGCAGCCACCGCCGTGACGGTGGCGGAGGGCAGGTTGAGCGGCACCTGGTACATCCGGGCCGTCTCGTCGAACCGGTAGAGCTGCCCGTCGGCCACCACCAGGCCGCGACCGGGGCGGGAGTCGACGGTACGCAGCCACACCGGGCGGCTGATCGAGGAGTATTCGGTGCTGCTGCGACTGAGCACCGAGATCGGCGCGGGGCCCGCGCCCACCGCGAGTCGGTACCGGCTCTTGCCGCTGCCGGTCACCACCATCGCGGCGAGGATCCGATCCTTGCCCAGCCCGAGCCCGGCGGCGACGACGTTGCGGTTGACCTCCGGTGCCAACGGCACCGCGCCACTGATTTCGCCGTCGAAGTCGAGTGGGTGGACCGCGCCCTCGTACACCCCGAAGCGCTGGGGACTGGCGGTGTTCGGGTAGAGCACCTCGGCGTCCCGTCGCTCGCTCAGGTCCACGACGGGCTGCGGGTTGTTGCGGATCTTCAATTCCAGCTTGCCCGACAGGTCACCAAGCGACCAGGCGATCTGTGTGATCAGCTGGTCGATGCCGTTCTGGTCGTCACCGGACATGTCCAGGTTGACCTCCCACCGGCCGTTCCCACCGGTGGCGTTGTTGATCAGCTCGGTGCGGTCGGGCAGCCCGACGACTCCCGGGCGCAGCCAGTCGGAGGGGCCGCCGACCAGCCACTTCACCACCTCGTTGACCCGACGCTCGTCCGGCACCGCCTGCGGGCGGTAGCGCTGGTCGGGCACCAGGCGGGTGCGGTCGGAACTCCAGAAGTAGATCGTCTCGTCCTGGTAATACTGTCGAAGGGCGGAGTCGCTGAGCAGCAGCACGTTGGGCGGGTTGATGACGTACAGGCCGGCTCGCTCGTCGTTGACGCCGCCGTTGAAGGCCGCGCTGCGCAGGCCGAACTCGTACTCCGTCTCGGTGGCCACCGGCGGCGCCAGGGTGCCGTTGGCCCGCAGCACACCGATCTGCTGCACCGTGATCTTCACGGTGGTGGTCGAGTCGCTGTTGAGGGTGTAGATCGCCTCGCGCAGCCGGACCACGTTCAGCGCGACCTCGCTGCCCTTCTTGTCCTGGAGGCGGATCTTGTCCTCCGGGGCGACGAACGCCTTGACCCGCTCGTACGCCCGATCCGGCTCGCCCGCGGCGGCGGACAGGAAGTTGCGGACGAACGCCTCGTTGACGCTGCCGCTGGCCGTCCGCGTCGGCGGCTCACTGCCCCGGCTGATCACACCGGCCTCGGTCGCCGCGCCGCCCTTACCGTCGACCCGCACGTCGGACGCCGCCGGGATGCCGCAACCGCCGCCCAGCAGCACCAGCACGCCGAGCGCACCGAGCAGAGTCGGCCGTCTCACGAGCGCACCTCCGCCCGCTGCCCGTCCCCGGCCGGAGCCGGGCCGATCGCCAGTGCCCCGCCCGTGCCGGGGCCGATGGCCAGCGGGCCACCGTCGCGGGGGCCGCCGAACGGCAGCGTGGCGTCGGCCGGCACCAGTCGCAGCGGGGAGGTGGTCAGTCGGTCACCGGCGCGGGCCGGCAGGGTGAGCCGGAACTGCGCACCCTGTCCGGGAGCACCCCACGCCTCCAGCCAGCCGCCGTGCAGCCGGGCGTCCTCCAGGCTGATCGACAGGCCCAGGCCGGTGCCGCCGGTCTGCCGGGCCCGGGACGGGTCCGCCCGCCAGAACCGGTTGAACACCAACTTTTCCTCACCCACCTTCAGCCCCACGCCGTGGTCGCGCACCGTGATCGCCACGGCCGTCTCGTCGATGCCGAGGGTGATCAGCACCGGACGGGCCTCACCGTGCTCGACGGCGTTGCCGACCAGGTTGCGCAACACCCGCTCGACCCGGCGCGGGTCGACCTCGGCGATCACCGGTGTGCCCGGCAGATCAAGCTCGATCGGTACGCCCACCCGCTCGGCCAGGCCGGCCAGCCGGTCGACCACCCGGTGCACCACCGGCACCAGATCGGTCGGCTCGGAATCCAGCATGGCGAAGCCCGCGTCGAACCGACTGATCTCCAACAGGTCGGTGAGCAGCTCCTCGAAGCGGTCCAGTTCGGCCTGGAGCAGTTCGGCGCTGCGGGCGACCGCGGGGTCGAACTCGTCGCGCTCGGCGAAGATCAGGTCAGCGGCCATCCGGACCGTGGTCAGCGGGGTGCGCAGCTCGTGTGAGACGTCCGAGGTGAAGCGGCGCTGCAACCGGGACATCTCCTCCAGGCGCAGGATCTGCCGTTGCAGGTTGGTGGCCATCTGGTTGAACGACGCGGCGAGCAGGGCGAGATCGTCCTCGCCGTTGACCACCATCCGCTGGTCGAGCAGGCCGGCCGAGAGCCGCTGGGCGGTCCGTGCGGCGACCCGGACCGGGTTGACCACCAGCCGGGTGACCAGCGCCGCGAGCAACCCGAGCAGGATCACCAGGGCGACACCGGTGGCCACCACGGTGGCTCGGGCGTCGGCGGCGGTGACGTCCTGCCGGGTCAGCGGCACCAGGTAGTACAGCTCGATCTGACCGAAGCGGGTGGGTACCGGCGAGCCGTAGACCAGGTATTTGGTGGAGTCGCCGGTGAGCCGCCCGGTGCGGATCTGGCTGGCGACCTTGCCGTCGGCGATCGCGGCCCGCAGCTCGGGGCTGATCAGCGACTGGACGTCGGCGGAGGGGGCCGTGCGCGTCTGGATGTCGTTGGGGTAGCCGTCGGCGGTGATCGCCACGACCACCCCGCTGGTCTGCTGCGGGTCGCCACCGGCCAGGTAGTTGACCGTGCCGTCGATGGTCTCCTGGAGCTGCGCCTCCTGCGGCTGCCCGTAGAAGGAGACCTGCTTGGCCGCGTAGCTGGCACCGCTGGTCACCCGCTGCCGGACGTCGCTGCGGGCGTTGTCGAGCAGGATGGTGGTGATCTTGTCAGCGATCAGGAACGCGAACCCGCCGACCAGCAGGCTGGACGCGACAAGCGTGATCGTCACGACCCGGACCTGGAGCGAACGGCGCCAGGTCTGGTGCACCCGACTCACCACCCGGGCGACCCGACCGCTCACCGCGCGCCAGACCTCCCCGCCGGCGATGGGCCGGCGGGCGGTCGTGCTCGGGGAGGGTGGGGGCGGCGAGGTCGACACAGTGCGACCAGGCTATCCGGTCCCCGCCTTGTAGCCCACGCCCCGCACGGTGAGGATGATTTCCGGTCGCTCCGGGTCCGGCTCGATCTTGGCGCGCAGCCGCTGGACGTGCACGTTGACCAGTCGGGTGTCGGCCGCGTGCCGATAGCCCCAGACCTGTTCGAGCAGCACCTCGCGGGTGAACACCTGACGTGGCTTGCGGGCGAGCGCGACCAGCAGGTCGAACTCCAGCGGAGTCAGCTTCACCTCCTCGGCGTTACGGCTCACGGTGTGCGCCGGCACGTCGATGGTGATCTGGTTGTTCGGCGGCCCGATGGTCAGCATCTCGGGGGCCACGTCCTCGCCCCGGCGCAGCCGGGCCCGCATCCGGGCCACCAGCTCCTTGGGCTTGAACGGCTTGACCACGTAGTCGTCGGCGCCGGACTCCAGGCCCAGCACGACGTCCACGGTGTCGCTCTTGGCGGTCAGCATGACGATGGGCACGCCGGACTCCGCCCGGATCGACCGGGCGACGTCGATACCGCTCATTCCGGGCAGCATCAGGTCGAGCAGCACGATGTCGGGACGACTGTCACGAAAGGCGGCCAACGCCCGCTCGCCGTCCGCCACGAACGAGGGCAGGAAACCCTCACTGCGCAGCACGATGCCGAGCATCTCGGCGAGCGCGGGGTCATCGTCGACCACCAGTACGCGGGCTCTCATGGGATTAATATTGCATCCTCATTCAGTTCGGTGGGACCGGCGTCCGCCGGTAACGCTTCGCGCCGCCGTCGCACCGCTGACCGCGACCCGCGGCGGCGGCGCCACGTGTTGCGGGGGCCCGGCTCACGAAAGCGCCGCGTACCAGCCTGCCACCATGATCCCCCTTCGGCGGCGCCCGGCGCCACCGCCGGCTCGGCGGAGCCGGCTGTCGCCATCCGGACGAGGGGTCAGCCGAACAGCGCGCGCCCCCAGTGGTCTCCGCCGTCGCGTACCCCGGGTGGGCAGGCGAACACACCGCTGGAGACGTGCCGCAGGTACTCGTTCATCACGTCGTGTCGGGCCAACTGGGTCTGGATCGGGACGAACTGGCGACGCGGGTCGCGCTGGTAGGCGATGAAGAAGAGGCCCGCGTCGAGCCGGCCGAGTCCGTCCGAACCGTCCACGAAGTTGTAGCCCCGGCGCAGGAGCTGGGCACCGTTGTTGCGGGTGGGGTGGGCCAGCGTCACGTGGGCGTGCTCGGCGATCACCGGCGTACCGTCCGTGCCCCGCGCGGCGAAGTCGGGTTCGTCGAACTCGTCGGTCCGGCCGAGTGGCGCACCGCTGCCCTTGGCCCGGCCGACGATCTCCTCCTGCTCGGCGAGGGAGGTCCGGTCCCAGGTCTCCACCAGCATCCGGATCTTGCGGGTGACCAGGTACGAACCCCCGACCATCCAGTCCGGCCCGTCGCCCGGCTGCACCCACAGCTGGTCCCGCAGCAGCTCGGTGTCCTCGGCCTTGAGGTTGGCCGTGCCGTCCTTGAAGCCGAACAGGTTGCGGGCGGTGGCCTGGTCGCGGGAGGTGGACGAGGTCCGGCCGAAGCCGAGCTGCGACCAGCGGACGCTCACCACGCCCATGCCGAGCCGGGCCAGGTTGCGGATGGCGTGCACCGCCACCTGCGGATCGTTGGCGCAGGCCTGCACGCAGAGGTCGCCGCCGGAGAGCTGTGGCTGCAACGCGTCGCCGGGGAACTTCGGCAGCTCCGCCAGGGCGGCGGGCCGCCGGTCGGCGAGGCCGAAGCGGTCCCGGCCGTCGGCGTCGCGGAACAGCGTCGGCCCGAAGCCGATGGTGAGGGTGAGCTGCGAGGGAGGCAGTCCGAGTGCCTCACCGGTGTCGTCCGGTGGGGCCTCCGGCATCCCGCCGACCGCGCCCAGCACCCCGGCGTCGCGCCCGGCGGTCATCCGGGCGGCGGCGGCCGTCCACTCCTGAAGCAGCTCGACCAGCCGGGCCCGGTCCTTGGTGATCACGTCGAAGGCGACGAAGTGCAGCCGGTCCTGGGCCGGGGTGACGATGCCGGCCTGGTGCTCGCCGTGGAACGGCACCGCCCCGGCCGGATGGTCGCTCGCCGCGGCCGGGCCGTGGGAGCCGTTCAGCAGCGCACCCGCACCGGCCGCCACCCCGGCGACCCCGGCCACCCCGGCGCCGGCGAGCGTGATCGCCCGCCGCCGGGTCAGTCTGCTCTCGCTCATCGACTCGACTCTCCCTGCCATCCGGTCACTTCGCGACGGCCGCGGCGACCTTGCTGATCGGCTCGGCGAGCGCGTTGATCCCGTCGGACAGCTCCTTGAGCTCGGGCTTGCTCAGGGCGGTGTGCAGCTTCCACCCGTCGCCGTCGCGGTGCTTGCCGAGCAGCGCCTCGACATTGGCGAACTCGGTGTCCAGCTGGGTGACCAGCTCCGGCGAGCGCTGTTGCAGGGCGGGACGGAGGGCGGAGACGGCGGCCTTGGAGCCTTCGAGGTTGGCGGCGAAGTCCCACAGGTCGGTGTGCGAGTAGCGGTCCTCCTCACCGGTGATCTTGCCGCTGGCCACCTCGTCGAGCAGTTCCTTGGCACCGTTGGCGAGCTGGAGCGGCGAGAGCTTCTCGGCGTTGGCCTTGGCCACGATCTCCTTGACGTCGACCAGCAGGCGGTCGGCGATCGGGCCGTCCTTGCTGATGTCGCCGGACTGCCAGAGGTCCTTCTCGATCCGGTGGAAGCCGGTGAACTCCATGCCCTCCTCGATGACCTCCTCGCGGCCGTCGATCTTGGGGTCGAGGTCGCCGAAGATCTCGGCCACCGGCTCGATCCGCTCCCAGTAGGTGCGGGCGACCGGGTAGAGCGCCTTGGACTTCGCGACGTCACCGGCCTTGACCGCGCCGACGAACTCCTCGGTCTTGTCGAGCAGCGCGGCGGTCTGGCTCCTGACGTAACGCTGGTAGTTGTCGGTGGCGTCACCCAGCGCGGCGTCGGCGGTGAGCGGCTGCGCCGACCCGCTGACCTTGAGCGCGCCCCGGATGCCCTTGCCACTCATCCCCGGCTTGCAGGCCGTCTCGTACGTGCCGGCGGGCAACTCCACGTGCAGCTCACGGCTCAGGCCCGGGGCGATGTTCTCCACCTCGCCCATCACCCGGTCGCCGTCGGCGTACACGTAGAACTCGGTGACCTTCGCGCCCGAGTTCGTGATCTTGAAGGTGGCGGTGCCGGCGCCCAGGTCGGTCGTGCCGACCTCACAGGCGGTGTCGCTGGCCTTGACCACGATCGGGCCGCCGGCCGCGGCCTGGCCGCCCTCGTCGGCGTCGGAGCAGGCGGCCAGACCGGCCGTCGCCAGCACACCGGCGGCGGCCAGCGCGAAGAACTGGGTGGTACGCATCTGAGCTGTCTCTCCTCGTGGGTCAGGCACGCTGCGGCGTGGACGCCGCTTCGGCCTCGGCGCCGGTGTCGGCCCCGCGCTCGGTGACGGTGGTGGTGGTCGCGGTGGGTGCCGGCTTACGCCGGGCCGGTCGCAGGAAGAGCAGGAGGACCGGTACGGCGTACGCGACCCAGGCGATCGTCTCCAGCACGGTGGGCGCGGGAGTCACGTTGAACATGCCGGCGAGCAGGGCGGCGTACCAGGTGCTCGGGTCGAGCGTGCTGGTGATGTCGAAGGCCAGATTGTTCAGGCCGGGCAGGACACCGGCCTCCTGGAAGTCGTGCACGCCGTACTTGAGGATGCCGGCGGCGACCAGGATCAGCAGCGCACCGGTCCAGGTGAAGAACTTGCTGAGGTTGATCCGCAGGGCACTGGCGTAGAGCAGCACACCGAGCACCACGGCGGTCCCGATGCCGCCGATCAGGGCGAGCAGCGGCCCGCTGTCACCCGCCGCGCCCTGGGCGGCGGAGTAGAAGATCAGCGCGGTCTCCAGGCCCTCACGGATCACCGCGAGGAAGGCCATGCCGGCGACCGCCAGGGACCCGACGGCCAGCGCCTCGGTGAGCTTGCCCCGCAGCTCTCCGGCGATGGTCCGGGCGGCCCGACGCATCCAGAAGATCATCCAGGTCACGAAGACCACGGCGGCGACGGAGGTGATCGCCTCGAACAGCTCCCGATCCTCGGACCGGGACAGCAGCGAGGTCGACGTGTACTCGATCAGCCACCCGAAGAGCACCGAGAGCGCCACGGCCAGGCCGACACCGGCCCAGACCTGCGGCAACCGGTCCCGGCGCTGCGACTTCACCAGGAAGGCGACCAGGATGCTGACCACCAGGGTGGCCTCCAGCCCTTCCCGCAGGCCGATCAGGTAGGTGGCGAACATCCGGGGCTCCGAGTGGGTTAGGCACGCCTTGGCTGACTTAGGGCAGGCATACCTTCCTCCCTGCTCAGGGCCCTCGTCAAGTCGTTCACGACAACCTCACTCGCCGCAGCACGAAGACCGCCGGCCGGTCCGTCTCGCTCGGCTGTGGAAGGATCCCCGCCGTGAGGGGATTCCTGCCGTGGTTGACGGTGCTGGCCGTGGTGCTGCTGCTCAGCGCCCTACGCCTGCGGGCGTTGGCCACCGTCGTGTCGGTCGGCTGGCTGGCCTGGTGCGTCTGGACGTGGTTCCGGCCCACCCGGCGCGGACCCCGTTCGGGCTGACCAGCCGGCGGAGACGACGAACCGGGCCGGCTGCGAACAGCCGACCCGGTCCGGAGATGTAGATCAGTAGCGGTAGTGGTCCGGCTTGAACGGACCCTCCGTGGAGACGCCGAGGTAGGCGGCCTGCTCCTTGGTCAGCGTGCTCAGCTTGGCGCCGAGCGCGCCCAGGTGCAGCCGGGCCACCTTCTCGTCCAGGTGCTTGGGCAGCACGTAGACGCCGATTGGGTACTCCTCGGTCTTGGTGAAGAGCTCGATCTGGGCGATCGTCTGGTTGGCGAACGAGTTCGACATCACGAAGCTCGGGTGCCCGGTCGCGTTGCCGAGGTTCAGCAGGCGGCCCTCGGAGAGCACGATGATGGCGTGCCCGTCGGCGAAGCGCCACAGGTCGACCTGCGGCTTGATGTTGACCCGCTCGACGTCGGACCGCTTGGCCAGCCCGGCCATGTCGATCTCGTTGTCGAAGTGGCCGATGTTGCCGACGATGGCCTGGTGCTTCATCCGGGCCATGTGCTCGTTGGTGATGACGTCGAAGCACCCGGTGGCGGTGATGAAGATGTCGGCCTGCTCGACCACGTCGTCCAGGGTGGCGACCTGGTAGCCGTCCATCGCCGCCTGCAACGCGCAGATCGGGTCGACCTCGGTCACCACGACCCGGGCGCCCTGGCCACGCAGCGACTCGGCGCAGCCCTTGCCCACGTCGCCGTAGCCCATGACGACCGCCATCTTGCCGCCGATCAGCACGTCGGTGGCCCGGTTGATGCCGTCGATGAGCGAGTGCCGGCAGCCGTACTTGTTGTCGAACTTGCTCTTGGTCACCGAGTCGTTGACGTTGATGGCCGGGAAGAGCAGGGTGCCCGCCCGGTGCATCTCGTAGAGCCGGTGCACGCCGGTGGTGGTCTCCTCGGTCACGCCCTTGATGCCGGCGGAGATCCGGGTCCAGCGCTGGTTGTCCTCGCCGAGCGAGCGGTGCAGCAGCTCGAGGATGACCGCGTACTCCTCGGAGTCGGCGGACTCGACCGGCGGGACCGCCCCGGCCCGCTCGAACTCGGCACCCTTGTGTACGAGCAGGGTGGCGTCGCCGCCGTCGTCGAGGATCATGTTCGGGCCCTGCCCGTCCGGCCAGGCGAGCACCTGCTCGGTGCACCACCAGTACTCCGGCAGGGACTCGCCCTTCCAGGCGTACACCGGGACGCCGGAGGGCGCCTCGGGCGTGCCGTCCGGACCCACGACGATCGCCGCGGCGGCGTGGTCCTGGGTGGAGAAGATGTTGCAGGACGCCCAGCGCACCTGCGCGCCGAGCGCGACCAGCGTCTCGATCAGGACGGCGGTCTGGATGGTCATGTGCAGCGAGCCGGTGATCCGCGCGCCGGCGAGCGGCTGCGCCTCGGCGAACTCCCGACGGATCGCCATCAGGCCGGGCATCTCGTGCTCGGCGAGCTGGATCTCTTTACGCCCGAACTCGGCGAGCGACAGATCCGCCACCTTGAAGTCGCCGTCGGCAAGCGTGCTCGGCCGGGCCTCGGACGGCGTGCCGCTGGCGGACGCCGGGAGGGTGCTGGTCATGAAAGCTCCTGTCGAACGATGTCTGCGCCGACCCTCCACCTTACGCGCGTCGGCGACGGGCAGCGGGGCACGGTCCGCGGACAGCGCACGGGGCGGTCGGTGATGGACGGTTTCCCGCCCACGTCCCGCCCGCCCCGCGCATCCCCCCGGTTTGGTTCCCCCGCACGTTCTCGGACCGTCGTCGCGATAACGCTGCGTACTCATAGAGTCACACTGAGACAAGGTGGCGTCAAGCTATTCCGGGAAAGTCGGACTTGCGCCGTTCCGGTGCGAGGTCAGCGGAGCCCGGACGTCGCCACGTACGCCAGACCGGCACCGTCGATCCGCAACGGCTCGCCGGCGGCCGTACCGATCGCCGCCTCGCCGGACACCATCGTCAACGCGCCGGCGCCGTCGTCCACGGTGATCGAACCGCCGGCGCAGAGCACCACCCGGGGGCCGGGCAGCGGCAGCGTCACCGAGGGCACCGCCGGGTCGACCCGCACCCGGTGCAGCGCGAAGTCGTCCACCGGCACCGGCCACCAGTCCACACCCGGGCCGACCGGCTGCGCGGCCCGCACCGGATCGTCGAGCACCTCGAAGCGCAACACCCGCAACAACTCGTCGACGTCCACCCGTTTCGGGGTCAGACCGCCGCGCAGCACGTTGTCGCTGGCCGCCATGATCTCCACGCCGCAACCGCTCAGGTAGGCGTGCAGGTTGCCGGCGGGCATCCAGATCGCCTCCCCCGGCACCAGCCGCACGTGGTGCAACAGCAGCGCGACCAGCGCTCCCGGATCCCCCGGGTACGCCTGGGCCAGCCGGCGGGTCAGCTCCGCGTCCGGGCCGTCGGCCGACGATGCCAGCACGGTGGCCAGCAACTCGTGCCGCCTCGCGACCGGCCAGCCGAGCAGCGTCCGCACCGCCGTCCGCAACCCCGCCGGCCCGGCCCGCAACGCGGTGACCACCGGCGTCAGCTCCGGTACGCCGAACGCCGCCAGCGCCTCGGCCGACAGCGATGGATCCCGGAAACCGCACAGCGCCTCGAACGGGGTGAGCGCGACCAACAGCTCCGGCTTGTGGTGCGGGTCGGAGTAGTTGCGCTGCTCCTCGGGCCGCCCCGCCTCCGCCGCGTAGCCGACCCGCGCCTGCTCGGCGTCCGGGTGGGCCTGCAGACTCAGCGGAGCGTCGGCCGCGAGCACCTTGAGCAGGAACGGCAGCCGATCACCGAACCGCTCGGAGACCCGCTGACCGAGCCACTGGTCGGGTTCGTCCCGCACCAGGTCGCAGAGGCTCACCCGCTGACCGGCGCGGTCCACCCGGGCCGGGGCGCCCGGGTGGGCGCCCAACCACAGCTCCGCCTCCGGGCCCACGCTCGGCACTTCTCGCCCCTGCAGGAGGGCGATGGCCGAGCGTGAGCCCCAGGCGTAGTCGCGGATCGGCCCGTACAGTGGCTCCACCCGTCAACCCCCGGGTCGCCCGGCCGCCTCGCCCGACGCGTCCTGCGGCTGCGGCACGGCGGTGTCGGCAGCGGCACCCGTGCCGGCCTCGGCGGCGGCGACGCTGTAGACGTCCGGCTCCAGGTAGATCACTCGGGCGATCGGCACCGCGGCGCGGATCCGCGCCTCGACGGCGTTGATGCCGCGCGCCAGTTCGTGGGCGCTCTCCCACTCCGGAACGGCGATCTTCGCGGCCACCATCAGCTCTTCCGGCCCCAGGTAGAGGGTCTTCATGTGGATGATCCGCTCCACCTCGGGGCCGTCGGTGACGGCCCGCTCGATGGTGGCCAGCTCGGACGCCTCGGCGCCCTCACCCAGCAGCAGGCTCTTCGTCTCGATGGCCAGCACGACGGCGATGACGACCAGCAGGATGCCGATCATCGCGGTGCCGGCGGCGTCCCACCGGCCGTTACCGGTGATCAGCGTCATGGTGACGCCGAACAGGGCGAACACCAGACCGACGAGCGCGCCGAAGTCCTCCAGGAGCACGACCGGCAGCTCCGGGGCCTTGGCCCGGCGGATGAAACGCACCCAGGACTGCTTGCCCCGGACGTGGTTGGACTCCTTGATGGCGGTCCGGAAGGAGAACGACTCCAGGACAATCGCCACCACCAGAACGACCACCGGCAGCCAGTGCCAGGACTCGATGCCGCCCTCGTGGCCCCACTTGTGGTACGCCTCGTACAGCGCGAACAGACCACCGATGCTGAACAGCACGATGGACACGATGAACGCGTAGATGTAGCGCTCCCGGCCGTACCCGAACGGGTGTTCCGGGGTGGCCGCCCGCTTCGCCCGTTTGCCGCCGAGCAGCAGGAGGCCCTGGTTGCCGGAGTCGGCGACCGAGTGCACCGCCTCGGCCAGCATCGACGACGAGCCGGAGAGCAGGAACGCAACGAACTTGGTGACGGCGATGCCGATGTTGGCCAGCAGGGCGGCGACAATCGCCTTCGTCCCACCGTTGGCGCTCATGCCACCGCTCCGCTTCGCCGCACGAAGCCGCCCGGTTCGCGCATGGCGCGCCGCCCCCTACGTTGGTTCACTGGTTCGACAGCTCCTTCATCTCGGTGATGGCCGGCACGGCCATCGGGTCCAGTCCGTGTGCCAGAGCAAGGTAGATCGAGGCGAAGTCCGGTACGGCGATCAGCGACGCCAGCCGCTCCAGCGCGGAACCGCCCTCGGCGGTCACCACGTCGCACCGCACGCCACGACGCTCCGCGAGCGTCTGCACCGCGTCCGCACGGCGCTCCTCGACGGCGAGCGGCTCGTCGGTGTCGTCCTCGGCGTTGAGCCCGCCGTCGCGCAGCAGCACCAGCCGCAGCCGGGTGCCCTCGCCGTCGTCCTCGGCCGGGTCGGCGAAGATGTCCCGCTCCCCCTCGGCCAGGCCGCCGAAGACGCCGTCGAGCAGCCCGACCCGGCCCCGCCCGGCCTCACCGAGCGCTCCGGTGACCACCGGGTAGCGGGCGTTGGCCGACAGCGTGTCGCCGAACCGGCGGGCGGCCACCGTGGCCAGCGGGGACGAGCCCCAGACGATCGGGATCGAGCCGGCCAGGCCCAGCGCCAGTGACTTCGCCGGATTGACGAAGGACTCGGCGGCGGACCGGCAGCGGTCGGCGTCCGCGTCGAGCCGGGCCGCGGTCTCCGCCAGGTCCGCCTCGTTGACCTTCACGAGACCGAGGGAACGGGCGGCGAGCAGGACCGGCACGGTGAGCGCCCAGAGGCTGGCGCGGGCCGGGGCACGCCGGGGCACGGGGATGAACGGCGCCCGGGCCTGCTCGGCGATCGACTGCAACTGCGAGTCCGGAGCGCCCACGGCTACCAGTCGGGCGCCACGGCGGTGCGCGGCCTCGGCGGCGCCGAGTGCCTCCGGGCTGCGTCCGGACGCGCTCACCGCGATCACCACGTCGGCCGCGCCCACCCAACCGGGCACGCCGGCGCTGCGGTGCCCGATGATCGGGACCGGGCAACGTGGCCCGGCGACGGTGGCCAGCACGTCCCCGGTGCGCCCCGCGGTGCCGATGCCGGCGATCACCACGGCTCGGGGACGCCCGTCGTCGGCGAGCACCGCCAGATTCGCCTCGGCTGCCAGGGCGGCGCTCTCCCGGACCTGCGCACCGGCCGACGCCGTGTGTCGGAGCATGCCGCCCGGGTCGGCCTCGGCCAACGCCTCCGGGTTGTCGAGCAGGGCCTCGTCGGCGTCGCGGCGTCCGCTGACCCCGGCCGTACCGTCGATCATGACGGCTGCCCGGGGCCGCCGCGTGCCTCGTCGAGCAGCAGCACCGGCACGTCGTCGCGGACCTCGAAGATCCGGCCGCACTCCGTGCAGGTCAACGTCTGCGCCTCGGCATCGTAGGTGAGAGGGGCGTGGTGCGTGTCCGGACAGGCGAGGATCTCGAGCAACTGCGGATCCAGGGCCATGGCACGGCTCCTTCCACGTGTGCGGCTTGACCGGCGGCGGTGCCGACCGGCGCAGGCGATCTTATCGGCGAACGCGGTCGAGCACGTCGTCCCGGAGCGAGACCATCCGATCCCGGGTGGGCGCCTCGACGTTGAGCCGCAGCAGCGGCTCCGTGTTGGAGGCACGCAGGTTGAACCAGGCGCCGTCGGGAAAGCGCAGCGTGAGCCCGTCCATCTCGTCGGCCACCGCGTCGGGGTACGCGGCGCGCACCTCGGCCACCGCCGCCGCCTGGTCGACAACCGTCGAGTTGATCTCACCGGAGGCGATGTAGCGCTCGTACTCACCGGCCAGCACGGACAGCGGCAGCGACTGCTCGCCCAGCGCGGCCAACGTGTGCATCGCCGCGAGCATCCCGGTGTCGGCGAACCAGAAGTCCCGGAAGTAGTAGTGCGCGGAGTGTTCGCCGCCGAAGACGGCGTTGGTGCGGGCCATCTCGGCCTTGATGAAGGAGTGCCCGACCCGGGCGACGACCGGCTCCCCGCCGTGCTCGCGGATGATCTCCGCGACCGCGCTGGAGGTGATCAGGCCGTGGATCACCGTGGACCCCGGGTGCTTGGCCAGCTCACGGGCCGCGACGAGAGCGGTGATCGCCGACGGCGAGACCGGCTCGCCGCGCTCGTCCACCACGAAGCACCTGTCGGCGTCACCGTCGAAGGCCAACCCGATGTCGGCCCCGTGCTCGACCACCGCGCGCTGGAGGTCGACCAGGTTCGCCGGGTCCAGTGGGTTGGCCTCGTGGTTGGGGAAACTGCCGTCCAGCTCGAAGTAGAGCGGCACGATCTCCAGTGGCAGCGGCGACAGGGCCGCGTCGCCCAGCACGGTCGGAACCGTGTAGCCACCCATGCCGTTGCCGGCGTCGACCACCACCTTCAACGGCCGGATGCCTGAGAGGTCGACCAGCTTGCGCAGGTAGCCGGCGTAGTCGGGGAGCAGGTCGCGCCGCTCGGCCGGCCGGGTCGGCGCACCGGCCGGACGGGCGTCGCCCGAATCCAGGAGGGCCTGGGCCCGCTCCCGGATCTCGGCCAGACCGCTCTCCTGCCCGATCGGGCGGGCGCCGGAGCGGCACATCTTGATGCCGTTGTACTGCGCGGGGTTGTGGCTGGCGGTGAACATCGCGCCGGGCAGGTCGAGCGAGCCGGACGCGTAGTAGAGCAGGTCGGTGGAGGCGAGGCCGATCTCCAGCACCGAGCGCCCCTCGGCGCGTACGCCGGTGGCGAACGCGGCGGCCAGACCGGGCGAGGTGGCCCGCATGTCGTACCCGACGACCACCGCGTCGCCCGGCTCGTCGGTGGCGTTGAGCAGCTGGGTGAAAGCGGCTCCCAGCGCCTCGGCGACCCGCTCGTCCCACTGGTCCGGCACCGTCCCTCGGACGTCGTACGCCTTCACAATCTGGGACAGATCAGACACGTGTTCCACTCCTTGGCCGCGGGTTAGACACCGATCCTGAGCCTAACGGAGGGGCCGGGCCGTACCCCGCTCAGCCGGGCAGCCGGGGTATGAAGACGGTGTGACCGTCGCCGTCGGCGGGCGGGACGCCGGGCGGTTGCCGGCCCTCGGGGCGCCCCGGCATTGGCTGCGTCGCCTCCGGCGCCGGGGCGGGATTGTCCGGCCGAGCACCGTAGACCCCACCGGCGGCGGGTCGTGGCGACGGCACCGTGCCCCAACCGGCGGCCGGTGGCTGCTGCCCGTACACCTGGCCGGGGCGACCTGGCGCGGCCGGCGACCCACCCCCGGCGCGGTAGGTGGTGCCGCCCGGGTTGCCCGGCAGGATGCCGGGCTCGTCGTCGGCCGGCTTCCGGTCCTGTCGCGAGCGGCGGAACAGCAGCACGATGAGGAGCAGACCGACCGCCACCAGCACGATGCCGAAGAACATCACCGGCGACCCTCCTCCGGACGATCCGGCGGCCGTCGCCGTGGTGTCGGGTGGGCTGGACACGCCGGCCAGCGCCGCCGGGTTCACCGCCTCGTCGACGGTCGCGGCCTCGGTCGGGCTCGGGGTGGGCGTCGGCTTCTTCGACGGCGTCGGAGTGGGCGACGGGGTGACCCGCCCGCCGGTCAGCCGCGCCGCGTCGGAGGCGTGGCCCAGCATCTGTCCGTCGGCGCGCAGACCCGCGCCCGTGACGACGAGCCGGCCGGCCGGGGCGTTGGCGGCGAACGCCACCCGGTAGCGCACGGTGATGCCCTTGCCCTTGCACAGGGTCGGCTTCAACGGCGACGTCTGTGCGGTCGACACGTTGCCGGCACCGCCGCTGACCGCGACCGGGAACCAGCGTCCGCCCGCGTTGACCTCGACCGCCACCTGGTTCGGTTGGAGACCGTCGAGTTGGAAGCCCAGCGCGGTACGCAGCAGGACGCACCCGTCGGTGCGCTTGCGGACCGCGACGTTCACCCCCTGGGCGGAGCCTCCGGCGGCGAAGCTGCTGGCCGCACCCACCCGGACCGAGTCGTCGTCGGCCAACGCGGGTGATGCGCCGAGCAGCACCAGGCCGCCCGCCAGACCGCAGACCGCCGCGAGCCGCGCCACGCGTCGACGCACTGTCATGATCACCTCACCGTTCTCCCCGGGTGGGGTCCGCGGGTCAGGCTACTACCGGCCCGCCCACCCCACCGGTCATAGAGCGGCCCAGATGTGTGCGGCGTTACGGTTTGCGGCCCGCCCCGCCGACCTGCGGTTGGCCCTGCTGACCAGCCGATCAGTCGGCCCGTTCGGCGGCGGTGCCTCTGCCGGCGACCGGTGTGCCGGCAGCCCGTTCGGCTTCGGTGAGGGCGTCGCGGCAGAGCCGGTCGGCGGTGCGGGTGGTCTCCGGCAGGCGGTAGCGGGGGGTCAACGCGAGCACCTGCGCGGTCGCGTTCTCCAGACCCATTCGGTGCCCGACGCTGACGAAGACCGGCTTCACCCCGTCCCGGGTCCGCAACACGCGGCCAACGACGTCCCCGCCGTCGCGCAACGGCGACCAGGCGCCCCGCTCAACCGCCGGTGGCTCCCACGTCCCCACCAGTGGCGTCTTGCCCACCCCGATCGTGGGCAACCCGGTGACCACCCCGAGATGGCAGGCCAGCCCGAACCGGCGCGGATGAGCCAGCCCGTGCCCGTCGCAGACCAGCAGGTCCGGAATGACGGTCAGGCGGTCGAGCGCCCCCAGCAACGCGGGCAACTCACGGAACGCGAACAACCCCGGCACGTAGCCGAACGCCGGCCGCCCCACCCCGACCGCGGAATCCACCACGGCCAACGTCCGGGCGTCCAGGACCGTCACGGCCGCCGCCAGAAGGTCACCACCCTCGGCGTACGCGACGTCCAGGCCAGCCACCGTAGCCGGAGCGCTCGGACCCGGCCCGACCAGGTCGACCAACGGCCGCAACTCCTCCTGTACGGCCACCGCCTCGGCAACACTGCCCGGCCCCGCGCCGACGTCACCCCCGACACCCGCCACGCCCGGCACGCCCGCGCCCGCCACGCCCGCGCCCGCCACGCCCCGCACGCCCGCGCCCGCCACGCCCGCGCCCGCCACGCCCGCAGCTCGCGCCGCGCGCGCAGCTCGCCATGATCCACTCGGCATCATGAAAGTCGGGCTATCCTCCAGCCCTGGATGCCCCGACATCAATGAACCCGAGTCGATCACCCCTGGCGTTAGACATCGGCGCCGTCCACGCTGGCCCGGTCGTCCACGCTGGCCCGGTCGTCCGGGCCGCCCTGGGCAGGGCCACCCTCGGCCCGGCCGCGCATCGCACCGAGGCCGAGCGCGAAGGCGATGCCGAGGGCGACACCGAAGGCGACGCCACCCTTCGCCCCGAACACGGGAATGCCGATCGCCAGGCCGATCAGGATGCCAGCCGGCCAGGCCCAGAGGTGGGAACTGGTGCTCTGCGCGGATCTCGCCATGCGTCGATCCTATTCGGCCGCACCAGCGCCGACCGCCTCCCACGACACACCCCGGTCAGGCAAGGTCCAACTCGTCGCGGGCCTCCTCGACCCACCGGCCAATCCCGTGCGCGCCGCTGTCGGCCGCGAGCCTGGTCGCCTCGTCGAGCAACTCACGGGCAGCCTCCCGATCGCCGTCGCTCGCGGCCAGATCCGCCAGACCGATCAGGTTCGCCGCGACACCCGCGGTGAAGGACAACTTCCGGCGCAACCGGGTCGACTCCATCAGCAGTTCCCGCGCTTCACCAACACGACCGGCGGCCTGCTCACCGAAGCACAGGTGCCGCAGCACGTACGACAGCGTCAGCTCATCCCCCGCGTCGGTAGCCAACTCGCGCGCCCGGGCGAAGGCCGGGTCGGCGCTCGCCTGGTCCTGCCGAATCACCTGGTGGACCGTGCCCACCCAGAACAGCGACTCGCCCTCACCACGGGCGTCACCCAACTCCCGGTAGAACTCGGCCGCCCGCTCGAACAGCGGCAGCTCCGCCGCGTCCTCCAACCCGATGGCGAGGAAACGCGCGTGCAGGATCTTTCCCCGGGCCAGCGCGACATCGGCGTCCAGCGCGGCAAGCTCACGCTCCGCCTCGTCCAGGGGCTTCGCGTCACCACCGAAGACCGCCTGCTCGTACCGCTCCTGCGCCCGCACCAACCGAGCGTCAAGTCCTTCGACCGTCATCGACCTGCCCTTTCCGCTATCCATCCACGAAGCATGCCTATTCAGCTCTCGCTATGCCGGGGTCCGCGCCGGGGTCACCCGCCGGCCTTGAACATTGCGCGGATCGAACCTTCGTCAGGCAACTTCTGACCGTCGGTGACTGCTTCGACTACCGCCTCAGCCTCAGCACGACTCACGCTCTTGTAGCGGTCCGCATTCCGATAGTCATCGAGAAAGCGCACCACGAGTCCGGGATCGTAGGCCCACGCTCGAGCGCGATGATCCCAGAGAACAGCCTGACCCAGTCCGGCGTCCATGATGAAGAGCCCCGCCGGCCCGCTCTGCTCGTCAATCCGGTAGATCACGTAGTAGCTCAACAATCTCGGGCTCCAACTCTTCTGCGACATGCGGCGCTACGGGGAAGTCACGAGACCTTAGCCCCAGCCCATGCACAACCTGCGCGAGGCTCGTCTCTTGCCGAGTCAGCCAGGCGCGGTACTCCCGCCAGGCGTCAGAGTTCTGACTGATCCACTTGGCGAAGGTGGCGTCCTTGGCCGGGAAACGAAGATCGAGCCCACCTGGCAGCGCGTCCGGCAGGCCGCGGGCACGGTTCGCACTGAGCATCCGCAAAAGGGCGTCGACCCGTCGTTCGGCACCGTTCGACGGACGCCGCAGAACTTCGTACTCCCCATGGGTTGCCAGCCACGCCTCGCGTGACGCCGGGGTATGCAGCTGCAACTCGATCAGGATTCCGTCAGACGAACGGAGTGTGCAGTTCAGTCCGTAAAATCGATTTCCCTGCTGCCAGAAGTTCTTACAGGCCGAAGTGGGCACTGAGAAGCCAGCGTCAGCCAGGCCGGCAAGAACCAGGTCAACGGCATCGCTGTATTGCCGACCCGACGGCAGCTCGAGACAAAATCTCAGGGAATCATTGACGTTCGCCGCAAAGTCAGCTACGCCGATTATGGCTACGCGGGCCTCGTCGAGGTACTTCCGCACCAGCGAATCCAGCCCCTTGACACGATATTCGCGGTCCCGCAGCCGAATCGGGTCGCTGAGCCCGAGCGCGTCGGTCACGTTCCGCCCAACCTGGGCCAGAGCACCCTCGACCCGGTCAGCGGCACCCAGGGCGCGCTCGCGCAGTTCGGTCAGCGTCGCCAACTCCACTGTCGTGAGCTGGGCGAGATCGGCGATCGGTCGAGGAACGTCGCTCGAAGCAGCCTCGCCGTTACCCGCACTCGCCGAGCCGGGGCCGTCGAGGAGGAGGTGCATGCGGTTGATGTACGGGTCTCCGTGGCTGCCGTTGTCGTGTGTCGGCGGGTGATCGGGCAGGTCGGGCCGCTCGCTGAAGCGGCCCCGGGGCAGTCCGCCGAGCGGCATCGGTCGGCCGTCCCCGCTCAGCACCAGCGCGTCGATGCCGACCACACCGGGGTAGAGCGGCCGGTCCCGGACCACACCGTTCTGCGGGTCCACGTAGAGCACGGTGCCGTTCTGGTTGAGCGCCACCCAGGCGTGGGAGCCTCCGTGCGCCCACTCGGTGATCATGAACGCGTAGCTGCCGTGGCCGCCCAGCAACAGTTGGTCGTGCAGGTTGCGGTAGCCCCGGTCGGCGGCCTGCCGGGCCTGTTCGGCGTTCGGGAGCTGGCCGGAGTGCGGGGTGAGAAGTTGCTGGAAGCGCCCGCCGGTCACGTCCTCGACCCGGCCCGGGCCGCCCGCCTCGCCACGGATCGGGCGCCGGGTGTCACCGTCCAGGTAGCCGTCGAAGGTACGCGGCGCCGACACGCGTGGCCGCCCGTGCACCCACGTCTCGAACAGCGACAACGTGCAGTCCAGGCAGTTGATGCCCCGGGTGGCGTCGGCCGCGGGACCACCGTCGTTCAGGAGCCGGAACCAGCCGCCCTGTCGGGGGTCGGCGGTGCGGGTCACGGTGCCGTCCGGGTCGCGGGGCATCTGCCGTTCGACGTCGACCTGGTGCAGGGCGAGCGGTGGACGCAGTCCTCCGGGCCGCCCGTACGGCCGGGAGTCGTCGATCGGCGGTGGGTGGCGGTCGCCGGTGAGCCTGGATGCGCCGGAGGTCTCCACCGCGCCGAGCGCGAGCGCGCCCACGTCCCGGTTGGCGTGCTCGAACGTGGCCGCGCCGATGTCCACGACGGCGGGCGCCGTGGCGCCGACCAGCACCGCGTCTGCCAGGTCACGCCACTGGGCGTACGCGCGAGCCTCGTCGTTCGCGGCACGCTGCCAGCCGTCTGACCACTGCCGGTTGCCGGCCTGGTGTAACTGTCGGGCGTAGGTGGCGTACTCGACGGCCCGGCGATCGTGCTCTGCCGCCCGGGCGCGCAGTCGGGCGGCCTCGGCCTGCCGGCGGTTGGCCTCGAACCCGGTCCGCTGCGCTTCGTAGTGGCCCTGGTAGCGCTGCCGCTCGGCGGCTTCGGCCGCGGCGGCCCACTGCGCCGCGTACGACTCGTCGGTCTCGGTTTCGCGCATCGACGGGGCACCGAACGCGGCCACGTCGACGGGGACCGACGCCCTGCCCCGCGCCGGATGCCGGGGCGCTCGCAGCTCCCGCGTCGGCACGGCGAATCGGCCCACCGCGGGCGCGGTGGAGGTGACCGGCGGCCAGCCGTTGGTGGTGGTCGAGGCACCGGACGTGACCGGCGTGGCCAGGCCGGGTGCGAAGGTCGGTGCGGACGAGCCGGTCGCCGGTGACCATGCGGTCGGTGCGGAGGCGCTGGTGTGCGGCGAGTTGCCGGGGTGGCCCGGTGCGACACCGGTGGGGGCCGACCCGCTGGTCGATTCGACAGCGCCGGCCACGGGCGCGGTCACCGCCGACAGTCTCGGATCAGCAGCCGCCCACGGCCCTGGGTCGGTGGCCCTCGCCGACAGGCCCGGATCAGCAGCCGTTGACGACAGGCCCAGATCGGACGCCACCACCGAGAGCGCCGAATCGGGCGAGCGCGGGTGGGGTATGCCCGCCCCCACCGGCCCGTCCATCGACGGCATCGCCTCGGAGGGACGGGTCGAACGGTCCGCCGCGTCCACGTCGGACACCGAGCCAACCGGCAGCGGCGACGCCGTTGTCACATCGGAGCTGACGGGGGGCGTCAGGCCGGCTCCCCCCGACTCCACGGCGGCCGAGGACGTCATCGCCGGGGCGAGCTGGTCCAGCGATGCCGTGGTCGCGGTCGAAACCGAGCCCGGACCGCCCGAATCCGAGACCAGACCACCCGACGCCGGAACCACACCACCCGACGCCGCGCCACCACTGCCGCCCGCCGCAGACGCCGCACCCACCGCAGCCGCGGCATCCGGCGCCGACCCGACATCCAGGGCAGTCCCGACACCCGGGGCAGTCCCGACAGCCGGGTCGGCAGACCCGGCGACGGGCGCCACGGACGGAAGGGACGGACCCGCGAACGACGCCCCGGTGAGGGCATTGGCCTGCGCGTCGAGCCGGGCACGTAGCGCGTGGTCGGTCTGGCCGGTCGCCGAGCCGGTAGCTCCGGACGCGGCCGCACGCGCCACGTCCTCCATGGAGGTCAGGCCCTGACCGGTGGCCATGCTGGCCGCGCTCTCGGCGAGCACCTCGCCGGTCATCTCCCGCCCCAGGTGCTCCCCGACCCGGGCGGCTCGCCCGGTCGCGTGCCGGCCCAGACCGGCCAGCGGAGCCACCGCCCCGCCGGCGAGCCCGCCGACCGCCGAGGCACCGAGATCGGTCAGGTCCAGCCCGTGCGCACGCCCGGTGGAGTTCTGGTACGCCTGGGTGGCCAGGGTGACCCCGGCCTCCTCGGTGGCCTCCTCCAGCCCTTCGCGGGTGGCCCGTTTGGCGAGCCCTCGAACGCCGCCCCGGGTGGCCTCCTTGGCGGCCCGCTCACCGGCCTCCTTGAGCCCATGCTTGAGGGATTTGCTGGCCAGTTGGCCCATCAGCCGCTTGAATATCTGTTGAACCAGCAGCCGCGTCGCGGTGATCGCCGCGCCGGCCGCCGGGGTCGCGGCGCCTGCGGTCAACACCGCCGCCACCGCCACGGTGAGCAACTCGATGACCAGGATGCCCAGCTCGATCCAGACTTCCAGCTTGGCGCCCTCGATGTCGCAGCCGCACTCCTCGACCAGTCGCCCCAGGTCGGCCGTGACCGCGAGCAGCACGGGCAGCGGCGCGTCGGCGTCCTCGGCGATCCTCCGCCAGGCTGCCTCGAACGCCGCGTCGACCGTGCCGACACCGCCGTACCCGCTGCGCACCTCGGCGGCCGCCGCGGCGGCGTCGCTGTGTGGCCCGGCGAGCACCGAGGCGACGGCGTACCACTGGTCGGCGACGTCCCAGACGGCCCGCTCGTCGCCCTCCGGCCACTGCACGCCGACCACCCAGTCGAGGGCCTCGTAGATCCAGCCGGGCACGTCCCACGGTGCGTAGTCCAGCGGGTGCGGGATGGGACTCGGCAGCGCACTCATCTAGATCGTCGGCCGTCAGCGCTGGTCGGCGGCCCGACCGAGCCGGGTGGCGTTGGCCGCGTCGGTCTGCACGCTCGCGTCGACGGCCTCGACCACGTCGCCGCCCAGCTCGGTGAGCCGGTGCCCGACCCCCGCCCAGGCCCGCAGCACGGTCTGCTCGAACCCGCGGTAGTTGCGCTCGAACGCGGCGCCGATGTCGTCGCGGCCCCACGGCCTGACGCCGCTGGCGGCCTCGATCGCGCCACCCTCGGCGGCACGGCGCGCCGTCACCGCCTCGCCGGCGAGCGCGAGGTCGGCGCCGCCCCGACGGGCGCGCAGCGGATCGAGCCAGAGCTGCCCGTCGGTCATGTCGTCCCCTCACCCTTGCCGAGCACGGCGTCGGCCCGGCCGAGCAGCGCGGCGTAGTCACCGGTCTTGAGGAAGTCCATCGACCCGGAGCCGGCCGGCATGCTCTCGGCGACGAGGTCGCGGGTGGCGTCGGCGGCGGCGGTCGCGGCGGCCCGGATCGTTTCGGTGATTTTTCGGCTGAGCGCCGGGGCGTCCCGGTCCCGGTAGACGGCCGGCGTCAGCTCGACCTCGATCACCTGGCCCTGCGCACCGACGGTCGCCGTCACCTGCCCGTCGGGCGACCGGCGGGTCACCCGCAGCGCGGCGAGTCGCGCCTGGAGGGTATCCAAACCGGACCTGAGCTGCTGATATTGCCCGTAGACGTCGTCGAATCGGGCCCGCAGGTCGCGATTGACGCCCCGGTCCGCCTGTTCGGCCACCGCCGCCCCTCCCGTCACCGTCGGTAGAGCGAAACAATACCGGCCGCCATCGATCCGTGTAGTCCGGTAGTTTCAATGCGTGATCGAGCGTCAACAGG
The DNA here is from genome assembly GCF_040675155.1 of Micromonospora sp. NPDC049645. Lineage (NCBI taxonomy): Bacteria > Bacillati > Actinomycetota > Actinomycetes > Micromonosporales > Micromonosporaceae > Micromonospora > Micromonospora sp. NPDC049645. The sequence goes on along the minus strand of NZ_JBFAOI010000001.1, from coordinate 1,172,637 downwards.
CCGAGCAGCTCGCAGCCACCTGGGCCCGCCGCGACTCGCAGCGCCTCGGCCACGAGTGCACCGCGATGGTCGACGAGTTCGACCTCGGCTACGTCATCACGTCCGTCGTGCCCACCGACGTACGCACGGTGCCGGGTGACCTGCCGACGACCGTCATCGACAAGCAGACCGGCAAGGTCAGCACCTGGCCCCGGGTGCCGAGCACGGTGGTGGCGGAGATGTACCGGCGCAGCCAGCCGACCGGGCCGACCGCTCCCCGCACGGTCGACCCGTCGAGTCTGCTGCTGCGGGAGATCCACCGGGGCTCCACCCCGAACACCGAGGCGCATCTGACCGTCGACGGGCGGATCTGGACGGCCCAGGGCACGAGGGCCGAGGTGCCACTCAACCATCACCCGCTGGTCCGCGACTATCTCCACCAATTGCCCCCGGGCGAGCTGGTTCGCGGCGGGGAGGCGCACGCCGAGCTGATCGTGGTCTCCGACGTCCTGCATGAGTACGATCACCGCCGCGCCGCCGAGGGCATCGCGCCGATGGGTCGGGCCGAGGCAGCCGCGCTGCTGGAGGACGCCCGCTTCGAGGTCTTCCGGGTCCGCGAACCGGGTGATCCCGCTGGTGGGCCCGCCGAGCTGCCGTGCGACTCGTGCATCAGTTTCCTGGTGCGGGCCAACGTCCTGCCGGAGGCGGCCCGCGCCTACACCGAGCCCTGGCACGCGCCGGAGGCCCCCGACCCCGATCCCGGGCGCTTCCCGGCGGAGGTCGCCAACGCGCTGGTCGCGGCCGGGTGGCGACCACACATCGGCGATCAGATCATGGCCGCCGCGGCGGTACGGGACGTCACCGCGGTGTCCGGGGTGAACCATCAGCACACGGTGTTCCCGGCCGCCGTGGAGGCGCTGACCGCGTTCCCCAGCCTGGTCGGTGCGCGGCGCGGGCGGGGTGAGCAGGTGTGGATTTCCCGCTTCGACATCCGTCCGCACACCATCGCGCACACCGCCGACACCCTCGCGGACTTCGGCGCGGTGCTCGGCGTACGTCTCTTTCCGATCGGCACCGAGCAGCAGGACAGCGTCCTGGCGGTGGACGAGCGCGGGCGGGTCTTCGCCCTCGATCAGGCCGGCGAATGGTTCCTCGGCGACACCATCGACGCCGCGCTGACCACCCTGCTGCTGGGCCGCGCTCCCGCCCGGGTCCGCGACGACGGCACCTGGCAGGCCGACTAGCGCGGCACCTAGAGCGGGAGGCCGGTCAGCACCATGACCCGGGGTTCGGTGTAGTCGTCCATCGCGCTGCGCAGCCCCTCCCGGCCGACGCCGCTGCCCTTCACCCCGCCGTACGGCATCTGGTCGGCGCGGTACGACGGCACGTCACCGACGATCACCCCGCCCACCTCCAGCGTGCGGGCGGCGGCGAAGGCCACGTCCAGGCGCCGGGTGAACACGCCGGCCTGCAAGCCGTACGCCGAATCGTTGACGGCGGTGAACGCGGCCTGGTCGTCGGTGACCGGGGCGACCACCAGCACCGGCCCGAAGACCTCCTCGGCGACGACCTTGGCGCCGGCCGGCACGCCGCTGAGCACGGTCGGGGGGTAGGTAGCACCGTCGCGGAGGCCGCCCACCTCGACGGTGCCGCCGGCGGCGACCGCTTCGGCCACCCACGTCTCGACCCGGCGTGCCGCGTCCTCGGACACCATCGGCCCGACGTCGGTCAGCTCGGACGCCGGGTCGCCGGTACGCAGCCCCCGCACCGCCGCCACCAGCCGGGGCAGGAAGTCGGCGTGCAGCGCGTGCTGCACGTACACCCGTTGCACGGCGATGCACGACTGGCCGGCCTGGTAGTTGGCGAACGTCGCGATGCGTTGCGCGGCGAAGTCCAGGTCCTCGTCGGAGGTCCAGTCCGCACAGATCACCGCGGCGGCGTTGCCGCCCAGCTCCAGCGTCACGTGCTTCTCCGAAGCCGCCCGGCGGATGGCCGCGCCGACCGGCCCGGACCCGGTGAACGACACCACCGGCAGCCGCGGGTCGGTGACCAGCTCGGCGGCGCGGTCGTTGGGCAGCGGCAGCACCGAGAACATCCCGATCGGAAGGTCGGTCTCGGCCAGCAACTCGCCGAGCAGCAACGCGGACAGCGGCGTCGCGGGCGCCGGCTTGACAATGATCGGCGCACCGACGGCGATGGCCGGCGCCACCTTGTGGGCGACGAGGTTGAGCGGGAAGTTGAACGGCGTGATGCCCAGCACCGGGCCTCTCGGCACCCTGCGGACCAGGGCGATCCGCCCGTCGGCGGCCGGGTCGGTGTCGAGCCGTTGCAGCTCCCCGGAGAACCGTCGGGCCTCCTCGGCGGCCCACCGGAAGGTGGAGACGGCCCGTCCGACCTCGGCGCGGGCCCACTTGAGCGGCTTGCCGTTCTCCGCGGTGATGAGGGCGGCGACTTCGGCGGCGCGCTCGGCGAGCCGCCGGGACACGTGGTCCAGGGCCGCCGCGCGGGCGTGCGCGGGCAGAGCCGCGGCCTGCGCGGCCACCCCGGCCGCCGCCGCGAGAGCGGCGTCGACCTGCTCGGGCGTGGCACATGTGGTACGCCCCACCGGCCGGCCGTCGTACGGGTGGTGGATGGTCAGCTCACCCTCGCCGGTGGCGGGGCGGGAGGCGACGAAGAAGGGTGCGGGCTCCACGCCGAGCAGCGTAGCCGGTTGGGTTGTCGACGGAAACAGTCGCGACAACCCTTGTCTGCCGCGAATTCGGTAGCGAAGATGGCAGAGAGATTGCGATAACCGCCGCAGACCGCGCCCCCGGCCCCCTCGGAGTGATCCCGTCATGAGTGACCAGCAGCAGCTGCGCAACTTCGTCAACGGCTCCTACGTCGACCCGGCCGACGGCGGCTACGCCGACCTGGTCGACCCGTGCACGGGCGAGGTGTTCGCCCAGGCCCCGGTCTCCGGCGCCGCCGACGTGGACGCGGCGATGAACGCCGCCGCCACCGCGTTCGAGAGCTGGCGGGACGTCACCCCCGCCGAGCGGCAGCGGGCGATGCTCAAGCTCGCCGACGCCGTGGAGGCGCGGGCCGCCGAGCTGGTCGACGCCGAGGTGCGCAACACCGGAAAGCCACGCCAGCTCACCGCCGACGAGGAGCTTCCCCCGGCGGTGGACCATTTCCGGTTCTTCGCCGGCGCGGCCCGGATGTTGGAGGGGCGGTCCGCCGGGGAGTACCTGGCCGGGCACACCTCGTACGTGCGGCGGGAGCCGATCGGCGTGTGCGCGCAGGTCACCCCCTGGAACTACCCGCTGATGATGGCGGTCTGGAAGATCGCCCCGGCGCTCGCCGCCGGCAACACGGTGGTGCTCAAGCCGTCGGACACCACGCCGGTGTCGACGCTGCTGCTCGCCGAGATCGCCGCCGAGTTCTTCCCGCCGGGGGTGTTCAACGTGGTCTGCGGCGACCGGGACACCGGTCGTACCCTCGTGTCGCACCCGACCCCGCAGCTGGTGTCGATCACCGGCTCGACCCGCGCGGGCATGGAGGTCGCCGCCGCGGCGGCCCCGGACCTGAAGCGGACCCACCTGGAGCTGGGCGGCAAGGCCCCGGTGGTGGTCTTCGACGACGCGGACGTCGCGGCGGCGGCGGAGGCCATCGCGCTGGGTGGTTACTTCAACGCCGGGCAGGACTGCACCGCGGCCACCCGGGTGCTGGCCGGTCCGGGCGTCCACGACGACTTCGTGGCGGCGCTCGCCGAGCAGGCCCGCAACACGAAGACCGGCGCGCCGGACGACGCCGACGTGCTCTACGGTCCGCTGAACAACGCCAACCAGCTCTCCCGGGTCAGCGGCTTCGTCGACCGGCTGCCGGAGCACGCGGCGGTCCAGACCGGTGGGGCCCGGCAGGGCGAGCGGGGCTACTTCTACGCGCCGACGGTGGTCTCCGGGCTGCGTCAGGCCGACGAGATCATCCAGGACGAGGTGTTCGGGCCGGTCATCACCGTGCAGCGCTTCTCCGACGAGGACGAGGCGGTGCGCTGGGCCAACGGCGTCGACTACGGCCTGTCCGCCTCGGTGTGGACGAGGGACCACGGCCGGGCGATGCGGATGACCCGGCGACTCGACTTTGGCTGCGTCTGGGTCAACACCCACATCCCGTTCGTCTCGGAGATGCCACACGGTGGCTTCAAGCACTCCGGGCACGGCAAGGACCTCTCGGTCTACAGCCTGGAGGACTACACCCGGATCAAGCACGTCATGCACAACCTGGGCAGCTGACCCGTGAGCGCGAGGAGTGAGCCGGGTTTGCGAGCCCCGCGGTCGCGAACGGTAGGCGGTGCTGCGCCGTCGAGCGCGGAGCTGCACGAACGGCGCGGCGGTGCGGTGGCTCGGGGTGTCGGCAGCGTCATCCCGTCCTACGTGGACCACGCCTCCGGCGGGACGATCACCGACGTCGACGGCCGGGAGTGGATCGACTTCGCCGCCGGCATCGCCGTGACCAGCGTCGGCAACTCCGCCCCACGGGTGGTCGAGGCGGTCCGGGCGCAGGTCGAGCGGTTCACCCACACCTGCTTCATGGTCGCGCCGTACGAGTCGTACGTGGCGGTGTGCGAGCAGCTCAACGCGTTGACGCCCGGTGGGTTCGAGAAGCGCTCCGCGTTGTTCAACTCCGGCGCGGAGGCGGTGGAGAACGCGGTGAAGGTCGCCCGCCACGCCACCGGGCGGCCGGCGGTGGTCGTGTTCGACCACGCGTACCACGGCCGGACCAACCTGACCATGGCGTTGACCGCGAAGAACATGCCGTACAAGCACCGGTTCGGGCCGTTCGCCGGGGAGGTCTACCGGGTGCCGATGTCGTACCCGCTGCGCGACGGCGGGCTCTCCGGCCCGGAGGCGGCGGCACGGGCCATCGAGCTGGTCGAGAAGCAGGTCGGCGCGGAGAACGTCGCCGCGCTGCTGATCGAGCCGATCCAGGGCGAGGGCGGCTTCGTCGTACCCGCGCCGGGTTTCCTGCCCGCGCTGCGTGCCTGGACGACGGCGGCCGGGGTGGTCTTCGTCGCCGACGAGATCCAGACCGGGTTCTGCCGCACCGGCGACTGGTTCGCCTGCCAACACGAGGGCGTCGAACCCGACCTGGTGACCCTGGCCAAGGGCATCGCCGGTGGCCTGCCGCTGGCTGCGGTGACCGGTCGGGCCGAGCTGATGGACGCGGTGCACGTGGGTGGGCTCGGCGGCACGTACGGCGGCAACCCGATCGCCTGCGCCGCCGCGCTGGCCACCATCGAGACCATGCACGAGCTGGACCTGGCCGCCGCGGCGCGACGGATCGAGTCGGTGCTGGTCCCCCGGCTACGGGCCATCGCCGCGCGGGATCCCCGGGTCGCCGAGGTACGCGGCCGGGGCGCGATGCTCGCCGTGGAGCTGGTCCGGCCGGGCACGCTCACCCCCGACCCGGTCGCCACCGCGGCGATCTCGGCGGCCTGTCACGCCGCCGGTCTACTCACCCTGACCTGCGGCACGTACGGCAACGTGCTGCGCTTCCTGCCCCCGCTGGTGATCTCCGACGCCCAGCTCAACCGGGGCGCCGACATCCTCGACGCCGCCTTCGGCTGAGGGGCCGCCTTCGGCTGAGCGGGGAGGGGCCCGGCGCACGGCCCCTCCCCCGACGTCAGCGCAGCACCTCGACCGTGTTGCGGCGCACCAGGTTCTTGCCCGGCTCGCGGATCTGCTCCATCGCGGCGGAGTTGAGCAGCACGCAACTGCCCGACGGCCCGGTCACCGTCACCGTGGTCGCCCGGTTGTTGTCCAGATTGGTCACCCGCAACCGGGTGCCGACCGGGAACTGTCCGCTGGTCGCCGCCGGTCCGGCCGCCTCCTCGAAGAAGGTGATCGCCCCCGAGCAGGCCGAGCGCGGCGCCGGGCCGGGCGCGCCGGGCGAGGCGACGCCGGGGCGGACCGTGCCGGGGGCCGGTGCGCCGACGGGCGGCGCGGCGCCGTCCACCCGCTCCACCACGTTGCGGCGGATCACGTTCTTGCCCGGCTCCCGGACCAGTTCCATGGCGGCCGTGTTGAGCAACACGCAACTGCCCGACGGGCCGGTCACCGTCACCGTGGCCGCCCGGTTGTTGTCCAGATTGGTCACCCGCAACCGGGTCCCCACCGGGAAACGGTCGCTGGTCGCCGCCGGCGCACCGCCCTCCGCGGAGAAGGTGACCGAGCCGGAGCAGACCGACGACCGCGCCGGGGCCGTGTCGGCGAACCCGAAGCTGGTCCCCACCGACACGCCCACCACGGCGAGCACCGCCACACCCGCCGCCAGCACGTGCCTGCGCTGCACCCTCATCGCCGTCACTCCCGTCCTCGGTGGTGTCCTTCCTCCCCTGGTACGGACCGGAGCGCCCTACCGTTCAGCCGGTACGGGTATCGATCGTGCGGCGGCCAGGTCAACCGGCCCGTACCGGGTGCGCGGCGCCCCGGTGATCAGCGCCCAGTAGCGGTCGCCGTACGACCAGTGCCACCACTCGGTCGGGTAGTTCACCATTCCCGCACCGCCGAGCGCGTCCACCAGGATCTGCCGGTGCCACCGGGCGGTGGCGCCGATCGTCGGCGCGTCGGTGAAGCAGGCGTCGGCGCTGTCCTCGGGGGTGGCGTCGATCGCCGTGCCCAGGTCCAGCTCCACACCGTCGGCGGTGCACAGCGTCAGGTCCACCGCGCCGCCGGTGCTGTGCGGCGCCACCTCGACCGGTGAGACGAACTTGGTGGTCTCCCGGTGCAGCCGCTCCGGCGACCAGTCCGGGTGCCGTCGGCGCAGCTCGTCCCGGTAGCCGGTGAAGATGGCCAGCTGCGCCCGGTACGGCCGGTAGCCCTCGACGACCAGCAGGCGCATCCCGGCGGGCAGGGCACGCTGCGCGGCCAGCAGGCGGTCCACCACACCGGCACGCAGCCGGGCGTACGCCCCGGCCGGGTCGGCGGCACGGCCGTCGAGCCGCAGCTCGGGCAGTCCACGCAGGTCAACCAGCGGGTCGCCGTCGTCGGCGCTGGGCACGGCCGCCACCCGGGGATCGGAGAGCAGGATCATCGGACGCTCCCCACCGCGCTCGCCGGCCGTTGCGCGTGCCGGTCGTGGGCCAGCTCGACGAGTCTGTCCACCACCTCCCGGTAGCTGACACCGGCGGCGGCCCACACCTTCGGGTACATCGAGTGCGCGGTGAAGCCGGGCATCGTGTTCAGCTCGTTGACGTACAGCTCGCCGGCCGTCTCGTCGTAGAAGAAGTCGACCCGGGCCAGCCCCCAGCCGCCGATCGCGGCGAACGCGCGTACCGACAGTTCGCGGATCCGCGCGGTCACCTCGTCCGGCAGGACGGCGGGGACGATCATCGGGTCGGCGTCGCCGAAGTACTTCTGCTGGTAGTCGAACCAGCCGCCGGCCACCCGCACCTCGCCCACCGCCGACGCCTCGGGACGCCAGCCGCCGAGCACCGCGCACTCCAACTCCCGCCCGGCGACCCCCTGCTCGACCAGGACGAGCTGGTCGTGGCGGAACGCCTCCCGCACGGCGGCGTCCAGGTCGTCGCCCTCGCCGACCCGGGAGATGCCGATCGAGGAACCCATGCTGGCCGGCTTGACGAAGAGTGGCCGGCTCAGCCCGCGTACCAGCTTCTCCGGGTCCTCGGCCGACCGGTAGGTCTGCGCGTCGAACGCGACGTACGGGGTCACCGGGATGCCCTCGGCGCGCAGCGCACGCTTCATCGCCACCTTGTTCATGCCCACCGCCGAGGCGAGGATGCCGCACCCCACGTACGGCACGTTCAGCGACTCCAGCAGACCCTGCACCACACCGTCCTCACCGAACGGACCGTGCAGCACCGGGAAGACCACGTCGAGTTCGGCGTGCACCGCGCCGGGCGCGTTGGCCGCGCAGACCTGCACGACACCCGGGCGTGGACCGGCCCGCAACTCGACGGCCGGGCCGGTCACCACCAACTGGTCGTCGATGGCCCGCTCGCCGGGCGGCCGGTCGCGCAGCTCGGTCAGCAACGCGTCGGGCAGCAGCCGAAAACCACCGCTGCGGGTGACACCGATGGCGACCGTGCGATAGCCACCGCCGGCGAGTGCCCGGACCACCCCGAGCGCCGAGGCACCGGACACCTCGTGCTCCGCCGACGGCCCGCCGAACAGGATCCCGATCCGAGTCGGCACGCTCACGCCGCCACCCCGTCCGCAGTCGTCACCTCGACGGGCTGCGGACCCAACAACCGGGCCACCAGCGCCGCCTCCACGTTTCCGCCGGTCAGCACCACACCGACCGTCCGCTGCTGGGGCATCCCGTCATACCGACTGATCGGCGTCGCCGTTTCGGGGGCGAGTCGGAGTGCGCCGGCCAGACCCGCCGCCGCGGACGGCTCGGCCAGCACCTTGAGTTCCGCCAGGATCAACCGGAACGCCGCCGCGATCTCGTCGTCGTCGACCCGGACCACCCCGCGCAGGGTGTTCCGCACGATGGCGAACGGCAGCTCCCCCACGCAGGACGGCCGCAGCCCGTCCGCGATGGTCGGCGCCGGGGCGACCGGGACACGAACACCCGCCGCCAGGCTGCGGGCGAGCGAGTCACAGCCCACCGGCTCCACGCCGTACACCTCGATGCCCCTGCCGACGGCGGCCAGGCACGCGCCGGCGACCCCACCGCCGCCGCCGACCGGTACGACGAGCGCGTCCAGCGGCGTGCCCGCGCGCTCGGCCTCCTCGATCAACTCCATGCTGGCCGTGCCCTGCCCGGCGATCACGTCCGGGTGGTCGTACGCGTCGACGACGGCATGACCGCTCTCGTCGCTGAGCCCGGCGGCCACCGCCACCCGCTCCTCGACGGCGGTGCCGGCGAACACCACCCGCGCCCCCGCCGCCCGCGCCCGGTCGACCTTCGTCGGTGCGGCGTCGACCGGCAGCACCACGGTCGCCGAGAGCCCGAACTGCCGCGCCGCCAACGCCACGGCCACCGCGTGGTTGCCGGTGCTCTGCGCGATCACCCCGGTGTGGCCGGCCGCGGCGAGGCGGCCGACCGCGCGCAGCGCGCCGCGCATCTTGTACGAGCCGCCGTTCTGGAGGTTCTCCGCCTTGAGCAGGACCCGCGCTCCGGCGAGTTCGTCGATCACCGGGGACCGCAGCACGGGGGTACGGACCACCCGGCCGGCGAGCCAGCGGGTGGCCTCCTCGACATCGACCCGAGCCTGGTCAACGGTGCGTGACATGGTTTCTCCTTTTCGGGCACACCACGGGCGGGATCCAGCGGTACCTGGACCCCGGTGACGGTGGGTGGAAGCGTTAGGTCACGGTGGGTAGCTGGACGTCGACCCGCAGGCCGCCGTACTCGGCGGGCCGGGCCGCGATGATGCCGTCGTGCGCCTGCGTGATCGAACGGGCGATGGCCAGACCCAGGCCGGCCCCACCGCCCTGCGAGGTCCGGTCCCGGGCAAGCCGGCGGAACGGCTCGAACAGCCCGGCCACCGCCTCGGCCGGTACGGGTTGGCCGGTGTTCACCACGGACAGCGCGGGTACCTGGCCCACCACGACGGTCAGCGAGCCGCCCGCCCGGTTGTACTTGATCCCGTTCTCCACCAGGTTGGTGACCAGGCGCTCCAACAGCACCCGCTCGCCGACGACGACCCGGGGCTCGAGGTGGGTCTCGATGGTGACTTCGGCATCCCGGGCGCGGTCCAGGTACCCCGCGAGCACCGACTCGACGACGGTGTCCAGCCGCTGTGGAATCCGCGAACGCAGGCCCTGGTCGCTTTCGCTGAGCGCCAGCAGGCCCTCGATCAGGCGTTCGTTGCGCTCGTTGGTCTCCAGCAGCTGGCCGGTCAGCAACTCCAACTGTTCGCCGGTGAGCGCCCGGGCCATGCCGACCTCGATGAGCGTCCGCTGCACGGCCAGCGGCGTACGCAGCTCGTGCGAGGCGTTCGCCGCGAACCGCCGCTGCCCCTCGTACCCGGCGGAGACGCGTTCCATCATCTCGTCGATCGCCCGGGACAGCCGGGCCAGTTCGTCGCGGCCCCGGGGCCGGATGCGGTGACCGAGGTTCTGCGGGCCGAGATGCCCGATCGGCCCGGCCAGGTCAGCGACCGGGCGCAGGCACCACACGGCGGCGAACCAGAGCCCCACCAGGGCGGCCACCGTCACCAGCAGCACGGCCACCAGGGGCAGCATGAACGCCCCCGGTCGCACGTCCCGGCACATCGTCGACAACCCGGGCATCGGCAGGTCACAGAACTGCTGCCCCCAGGTCCAGGTCAACCCGGTCAGCCACTTGCCCATCGTCGGCAGCACCGGCCCGGCCAGCAGCGCCAGCAGTCCCACCAGCAGCACGCGACGTCGGGGCGTCCAGCTCACGCCGTACCGCCGATGCGGTAGCCGGCCTTCGGCACGGTGTGGATGATCGCGGGATCGCCGAGCTTCTTGCGCAGGGTCATCACGGTGACCCGTACGGCGTTGGTGAACGGGTCGGCGAACTCGTCCCAGGCCTGCTCCAGCAACTCCTCCGCGCTGACCACCTGACCGTCCGCGCGCAGCAGCACGTGCAGCACCGCGAACTCCTTCGGGCTCAACGCGAGCGGGCGGCCGTCCCGGGTGGCCACGTGCCGGCCCACGTCCAGCACCAGGCCGTCCTGCGCGAGCACCGGCGGCAGCGCCGGCGCGGACCGTCGACCGAGGGCCTGCACCCGGGCCACCAACTCGGCGAAGGCGAACGGCTTGGTCAGGTAGTCGTCCGCGCCGAGGCCGAGACCCTCCACCCGGTCCCGGATGCCGGCCGCCGCGGTGAGCAGCAGCACCCGCGTACCGACCTGCGAGTCGGCGATGCTGCGGCACACCTCGTCGCCGGTGTGCCCGGGCATGTCCCGGTCCAGCACGGCGACGTCGTACCGGTGCACCCCGACCCGCTCCAGCGCACCGTCACCGTCGTAGCAGACGTCGACGGCCATCGAGAGGCGGCGCAGCCCTTCGGCCACCGTGTCCGCCAACAACCGCTCGTCGTCCGCCACCAGCACCCGCACGTCTTCCGCTCCCCCGAGTTCGGCTTGCCCGGCATACCGTCTCAGGCCCGGGTTAAGGGTTCTGTAAGCACCCGCAGCAGCCATCCTCCACGCGAGCGTCCAGTGGGCAAACCACCCCCAGCCAGGAGATGTCGCCTTCGTACCCGCCCCCCACCACCTGCACCCCCCGTCCCCCACAACCCCCACCCCCCACACCGCCGATCTTGCAGTTTCTGTTGCCCAAATGCCCCTTGAAGCCAAATTTGCCGGGACAGAAACTGCAAGATCGGCGGGAGGTAGGGGTGGGGGTGGGGGTGGGGGTGGGGGTGGGGGTGGGGGTGGGGGTGGGGGTGGAGCGGGTTAGGTGAGGGCGGCACGAATGGTGGCTTTGATGTGTTCTGGGCGGCGGTAGAGGTCACGGTCGGTGAAATAGCGCATTCGCCAGCCTGCTGATTGGAGCCAGTTGATGCGCTCTCGGTCGTGCCTGAGCCGGTCACGGTCGAGGTGCGACAGCCCGTCGTACTCGATGCCGATCCGGCGTTCCCGGTAGCCCAGATCGAGCCGGTATAGAGGGATGCCGTGGCGGTCAGCCACCCATAGCTGCGGCTCCGGCGGGGGCAGCCCTCCGTCGATCAGGATCAGCCGCAGTTGGCTTTCCTGTCGGCATTCGGCCCGGCCATCAGCCAGCGGTATGAGTTGCCGGGCCTGGCGTACGCCACGCAGCGCGTTGTGTGCGGCGGCCTCCGCCAGCAGGTCATCCTGGCTGACCGAACCCGACCGGAGCGCAGCGTCGAGGACCGGGAGCGCGTCGAGCCGCCGGACGGCGCGGGCCAGGTCGACTGCACAGCGGGCCGCCGGCACGCAGGGTAGACCTGCGACGAAGACCGGCCGAGCGGGTAGCACCGTCCGGTGGACGACCACACCGGGCAGGCGGGGCTTCGGCGCCTCCGCGGGCAACTGGATGTGGATCAAATCGTCGCGCAGCACCCCGAAGCCGTATCGGCGAGCGGCACTCTGCCTCGCCAACATCGCCCCATCGGGTAGCCGGAGCATCAGAGCACGGATTTCGTCGTCGTCGTCGCAGGGCTTGTCGGCGTAGACCCCTCTGCGCACACGCAGCAGGTCCTCACGATCGAGCCGCGTACGGATCCGCCCGATGGTGAGCTCCCGCATCAGTGCGTCGGTACGCCACAACTGAGTAGCCATGACAGCAGGCTGACCAATCCGGGGCCCCAGGAATGCCCCGCAGCCTCCACCTGTGGAAAACGAGCCCACCTGTGGACAACCCCCAGTCCCACCCCCTCCCGTGCTAGCCCCACACACCCCCGCCGCCCCCACCCCCGCGATCTTGCACCTTCTGTGGTCACCTTTAGCTCTTTATCGGTCATATCGACAACAGAAAGTGCAAGATCGCGGGGGTGGCGCGGGGGTGGGGCGGGGTGGGGGTTAGTCGCAGGCTGTGCCGTCGCCGTCTCGGTCCAGGTCGTAGATGTCGTCGCCGATCACTCGGATTGGTCCGCTGACGTAGGCGGGGCCGTTGCCACTGCCACCAGCGCAGTCGACGTCGCTGGCGATCGGGACGCAGCCGCTGTAGTTCGGGTCGCACTTCGAGGACTGCGGCTTCTTGGTGCCGACGGCGACGACCTGGGTCACCGGCTTCTTGGTGACGACGGAGGTGACCAGCTTCTTGCTCGTCTGCACGCCGTCCGTGGTGGTGACCTGGTACGTCAGGGTCCGTACGCCGTTCACACCCCTGGTGCGGACGACCCGCTTGCCCTCGGCCAGCGACGAGTCCTTGACGGTCCGCTCGCCGTACCGGATCGTGGCCCGCTCGGTCGCGGTCGTCACCTTCACCACGGGCGCGGCCGCCGCCGACGAGGGCGCGGTTGAAGGTGTCGACGAGGGCGCGGTGGAAGGCGCGGCGACCGGCGACACCTCCTGGCCGGGGGTCTCCTCGGTCGGCTCGCCGGGCGCCGCCAGGATCGGCTGCTGCGGCTCCTCGGCGGCGGTGCCGGTCTTGGTCGATTCCGGCTCGCCGGTCAACGCGCCGACGATGGCGGTGCCGGTGCAGCAGAGCAACAGGATCGACAGGGTGATCGAGCCGAGGATCACGGCGGCTCGGCTGGCGGGACTGGCCCGGCGGAACCAGTTTGGTCGGGGCGTCTGGCCGAACGTTGGCGGGTACGGCGGCCCCGGGTTCTGTGGTGGTTGCATCGTCACGGCGATGAGTGTCGTCGCAAACACAGGGTGCAATATCCACCGTCGCGCTCGTCACCTTCGCCTTTCGCTCGACGGGGAAGATCGGTGGGCGCGCCTGCGGCCGACGAGTCGACAGGCACGGCAACCTCCAGGCCGGCAGGGCAGGGCCGATCGTGCGGGGACCAGCACCAACATAAGCCGCAGATCCCCATGCATCGAACCGACAAGCGACCCGACGTCCAACGGCGGCGACCGACTGTCGCGATGCCGTCAGCGGCGCTGCCTTACCGCTCCTCCATCGCCCACGGCGACCCGTAGGCGTTCAGCAGGTCGAGGAACGGCATCGGTGGCAGCGCCTCCGGGCCGAGCACCCCGACACCGGCCCACACCCCGGCGGCGAGCAGTTCCAGCGCGACGACCGGGTTGACTGCGGTCTGCCAGACCACCGCCTGGTGCCCGTACTCCCGCATCGACCACTCGTTGTCGACCACGTGGTACAGGTACACCTCGCGGGGCTTTCCGTCCGGGCCGAGGCCACGAACCCAGGTGCCGGCGCAGGTCTTGCCGCGCATCCGGGCGCCGAGCGTGGCCGGGTCGGGCAGGCTCGCGGCGACCACGTCACGCGGAGAGACCTCGACGCCGCGTACCCGCACCGGGGAGACCGCGTCCAGGCCGAGCTTGTGCAGCGTCTTGAGCACCTCGATGAACTCGTCGCCGAGTCCGTACTTGAAGGTGACCCGCCGGGCCTTGACCCAACGCGGGATGAGCAGCACCTCCTCGTGTTCGACGTTGACGCACTCCACCGGCCCGATCCCCTCCGGAAAGTGGAAGACCTCCGGCTCGGAGAACGGTTCGGTGGTGAACCAGCCCCGGTCCCGTTCCCAGACGACCGGCGGGTTGAGGCACTCCTCGATGGTGGTCCAGATGGAGAACGAGGGCGCGAAGTCGTACCCGTCGACGGTGAGGTTCGCCCCGTCGCGGACGCCGATCTCGTCGATCTCGCTGAAGAGTTCGTCGGCGGCGTAGCGGGCGAACACGTCGGAGAGGCCGGGCTCGACCCCGATGCCGCACAGCGCCAGCCGACCGGCCGCCGACCAGGAGTCGGCCTGGGCGAACTGTTCGTCGCCGAGCCGCACCCCGGTGTCGGCGTGCGACAGTGACATCGCCATGTCCAGGTAGTCCGCGCCGGCCGCGAACGCGCCGTCGAAGATCGGCATGACGAACCGTGGGTCGACGGCGTTGAGCACGTGCGTGATCCGGTGCTCCCGGCACAGCGCGGTCACCGCGTCGGCGGAGGAGGCGTCCACCTGGGCGGCGACGAACCGGTCGCCGTGCTCGGCGACCGCGCGTTCGGCGCGGGCGGGGTCGTGGTCGGCGACCACCATGGTCTCGAAGAAGGTTCGTCGGGCGGCGATGGCTACGGCGGCGGAGCCGACGCCACCGGCGCCGACGAGGAGGACACGCATCAGGAATCAAACCCCAAACCGAAACGATCGAGAGTACGGAGCCAGAGGTCGCGCCTGCCCTCGCGCGCGTCGGCGCGGGCCAGTGACCAGCGGGTGAGATTGATGCCGATCGCGCGGGCGGGTTCCGGCGGGAACGGCAGTGGCTTGCGGCGAACCAGGTCGAGCCGGGTCAGCGGGGTGTTCCCGCCGTCGAGCAGGTCGAGCAGCACCCGGGCGCCGAAGCGGGTGGCCCCGACGCCCAGGCCGGTGTAGCCGGCCGCGTACGCCAGCCGGCCGCCGTAGGCGGTGCCGAAGAACGGGCAGAACCGGGTGCAGGTGTCGATGACGCCGCCCCAGCGGTGGCTGAACCGCAGGTCGGCGAGCTGCGGAAACGTGGTGAAGAAGTGGCGGGCGAGGGCGGTGAAGGTGGCCGGGCGTTGCTCCAGTTGCGGGGCGACCCGATTGCCGTAGTGGTAGACGGCGTCGTAGCCGCCGAAGAGGATCCGCCCGTCGGCGGTGATCCGGTAGTAGTGGAACTGGTTGCCCGTGTCGGCAAGCCCCTGCCGGTTGCGCCAACCGATGGCGTCCCGCTGCGCCGGGGTGAGCGGTTCGGTCATCAGCACGTGGTCGTAGACCGGCACCAGGTATGCCCGCAGCCGGCGCAGCAGCGGTGGGAAGGCGTTGGTGGCCAACACGACCCGGCGTGCCCGCACCGAGCCGGGCGCGCCGTCCGGCCCGCCGGTCGTCGCCGCGCGCAGGGCGGCGCCGTCGGCGCGCAGGCCGGTGACCCGGGTGTGTTCGTGCAGGCGTACGCCGAGGTCGAGGCAGGCGCGGCGCAGCCCCCAGGCCAGCTTCGCCGGGTCCACCATGGCGACCCGGTCGGCGTCGAACATGCCACCGAGGTACGTCGGCGAGTTGACCTCGGCGCGTACCTCGTCCCGGTCGAGCAGCCGTACCCGGTGGCCGTACCGGCGGGCCAGGTCGGCGTCGGCAGCCAGCCCGTCGAGTTGGTACGGCTCGACGGCGACCGCCAACTCGCCGGTGCGTTCGAAGTCGCAGTCGATGTCGAAGGCGGCCACGGTGGCGGCGATGGCGTCCAGGTTCTCCCGGCCGAGGCGTTCCAGCTCACCGACCTCGTCGGGGAACCGGTCGACGCCGTTGGCGAGGCCGTGGGTGAGCGAGGCGGCGCAGAAACCGCCGTTGCGGCCGGACGCGGCCCAACCGCACGTCCCGGCGTCGACGAGCAGCACGTCCCGGTCGGGGTCGGCCTGTTTCGCCAGCAGCGCGGCCCACAGCCCGCTGTAACCGCCGCCGATCACCAGCAGGTCGGCGGAGTGCGGGCCGTGCAGCGGCGGCAACGGGTCGGGACGGTCCGGGCGGTCGAGCCAGTACGGCACGGGTGCCGCGTCGGCCAGCGCCCGCCCGGTATGCGGGAGCGTCACGACGGCCCACCGGTCGGACGATCGAACAGTCGAACCGGATGCGGGAGCGTCATGACGACCGACGCAGGTGACTGGACGACCCGGCCAGCAGTGCGGCGCGGCGGGCCCGGCGACCACGCAGCGAGCTGAGGCCCACGAGCAGCAGCGCGATCGCGAACATCGCGGTGCCGATGACGTTGACCTGCGGTGGGATGCCACGCTGGGCGGCGCCCCAGACGTACATCGGGAACGTGACGGTGGTGCCGGCGTTGAAGTTCGTGATGATGAAGTCGTCGAAGCTCAACGAGAAGGCCAGCAGTGCGGCGGCCACGATGCCGGGCAGCACCAGTGGCAGGGTGATCCGCCGGAAGGTCTGCCACTCGTTGGCGTAGAGGTCCATGGCGGCCTCCTCCAGCCGCCGGTCCATTCCGGCGAGCCGCGCTTTCACCGTGACCACCACGAACGACACGCAGAACATCACGTGCGCGATCACGATGGTCCAGAAGCCCTGCGGTACGCCCGCCGACACGAACAGGGCCAGCAACGACGTGCCCATCACCAGCTCGGGTGTGGCCATCGGCAGGAAGATCAGCACGTTGATCCCGGACCGGCCGCGGAAGCGGTGCCGGACCAGCGCGAACGCCATCAGGGTGCCGAGGACGGTGGCGACCACGGTGGCGAGGAAGCCGATCTGCACGCTGCGGACCACCGCGTCGCACATGTCCGAGGTGGCGCAGGGCTGCCGCCAGTTGTCCAGGGTGAACTCGTTGAAGTCGTACGACAGCCGGCTCGACGGCCGGTTGAACGACAGCGCCGCCACCACCAGGATCGGCAAAGCCAGGTAGCCGAGCACCAGCAACGCCACGATCATCACCCAGCGGTCCGCCAGCCAGCGCGAAACCCTCACAGCACCTCCTCCGTGCCGGCCCGACGGAGGTAGCCGAAGACCACCGCGAGGATCGCCGCCATCAGCAGGAACGACAGCGCGGCGCCCTGCGGGTAGTCCAGTCGGACCAAAAACGCCGAGTCGATGACGTTGCCGATCATGTATTCGTTCGGGGTGCCGAGCAGTTCCGCGTTGATGTAGTCACCGCTGGCCGGGATGAAGAACAGCAGCGTGCCGGCGACCAGGCCGGGCATGGACAGCGGCAGCGTCACCCGACGGAACGCCTGCACGCCGCTCGCGTACAGGTCGGTGGCCGCCTCCAGCAACCGGTGGTCCAGCCGCTCCAGGCTCGCGTACAGCGGCAGCACCAGGAACGGCAGGAAGTTGTACGTCAGGCCGAGCACCACCGCGAACGGGGTGGCCAGCAACCGGCCGTCCGGGGCGAGCAGGTGCACGTCGCGCAGCACACCGACGAGGGCGCCGTTGTCCGACAGGATCGTCTTCCAGGCCAGCGTACGAACCAGGAAGCTGGTGAACATCGGCGCGACGACGCACACCAGCAGCAGGTTCTTCCACCGGCCCGCCTTCTGCGCGATGGCGTACGCCAGTGGGTAGCCCAGCAGCAGCGCCAGCACCAGGGCCAGCCCGGCGTAGCCGAACGAGCGCAGGAACTGCGGCCAGTACGCCTGCACCACGTCGGGGTAGTTGCCGACCGCCCAGGTCATCGCGTACCCGGTGGAGAGCGAGCCGCTGGGGTCGTACAGGCTGGCCGCCGCCAACTGCACCAGCGGCACACCGAAGAAGATGAGCAGCCAGGCCGCGCCGGGCAACAACAGGAGGTACGGCAGAAGCCGGTGCCGCCCGGACCGGGCTGCCGGTGGCGCGGGCGGTGGCTGCCCCGGTCCGGTGCGAGCCAGGAGGGTCACGACGACGCACCCACCGGCTCGTCGAGCACCGGCGACGTCCGGTCGGTGTCGGTGGCGTCGCGGGGCAGCAGGAACGCGTGCTGCGGATCCCAGTACGCCACGGCCTCGCTGCCGACCGCCACCGGCGTCGACGTTCCACTGTTGGCGGCGAAGACCGACAACTCGGTGCCCCAGCCGGTGCGCAGCAGGTACTGCGTGCTGACCCCCACGTAGGACGCGTCGGTGACCACTCCGGTGACGTGCTGATGCCCGGCGGGCACCTGGGCGGCGGAGCCGACCAGGATCAGCTTCTCCGGGCGTACCCCCAGGTGGACCGGACCGTGGTCGGCCCGTGCGCGGCCGGCGGGCACCGAGAAGCGCGCGCCGTGCGCCGTCACCGCCACGTCGCCGCCGGTGGCGCCGGCGGCCTCGGCGGCGAGCAGGTTGGACTGGCCGAGGAAGTTCGCCACGAACGCGGTGGCGGGAAACTCGTAGAGGTCGGCCGGCGCGCCGAGCTGTTCGATCCGGCCGGCGTTCATCACCGCGACGGTGTCGGCCATGGTCATGGCCTCCTCCTGGTCGTGGGTGACGTGCACGAAGGTGATGCCGACCTCGGTCTGGATGCGCTTCAGCTCGATCTGCATCTGCCGGCGCAGCTTGAGGTCGAGCGCGCCCAGCGGCTCGTCGAGCAGCAGCACCTGCGGTCGGTTGATCAGCGCGCGGGCCAGCGCGACCCGCTGCTGCTGACCACCGGAGAGCTGGGCCGGACGGCGGTTGCCGAAGCCGTCGAGCTGCACCAGCGACAGCATCCGGGTGACCTCGTCGTCGACCGAGCGGATGCCGCGGCGGCGCAGCCCGAAGGCCACGTTCTCGAAGATGGTGAGGTGCGGGAAGAGCGCGTAGCTCTGGAAGACGGTGTTGACCGGCCGCTTGTACGGTCGCAGCCGGGCGATGTCGGTGTCACCGAGCAGCACCTGGCCGCTGGTCGGCTCCTCCAGGCCGGCGATCATCCGCAACGTGGTGGTCTTGCCGCAGCCGGACGCGCCGAGCAGCGCGAAGAACGAGCCCTGCTCGATGGTGAGGCTGAGGTCGTCGACCGCGGTGAAGATGCCGAACCGCTTGGTCAGGTTGGCCAGGCGCAGGTCGCCGACGGGTGTCTCGCGCGCCATCCTGATCACGCCCCGATGACCTGTTGGAACTTGCCCTCGTACTCCTTCTCCTGCTTCTCGTCGAGGGCCATGAAGACCTTCGACTTCGACAGCAGCGCCTCGTCGGGGAAGATCAGCGGGTTGGCGGCCAGCTCGGGGTCGATCTTCTCCATCTCGGCCTGGGCGCCCTTCACCGGGCAGATGTAGTTGACGTACGCGGCGAGCTTCGCGGCGACCGCCGGCTCGTAGTAGTAGTTGATCAGGGCTTCGGCGTTGCCCCGGTGGGCGGCCTTGTTGGGGACCATCATGTTGTCGCTGTAGAGCATCACGCCGGAGTCCGGCGCGACGAACCGCACCTTCTCGTCCTCTGAGGAGAGTTGGATGACGTCGCCGGACCAGCCGATGCACGCGGCGATGTCACCCTTGGCCAGGTCGGGCGCGTAGTCGTTGCCGGTGAACTTGCGGATCTGCCCGGAGTCGACGGCCTTCTTGAGCTTGTTGAGGGCGTCGTCGAACTGGGCGGCGGTGAAGTTCGCCGGGTCGTGCCCGTTCGACCCGAGCAGCAGGCCCATGGTGTCGCGCATCTCGCTGAGCGCGGTCACCTTCCCCTTGAGGTCGGCGCGGGTGAGCAGCTCGTCGACCGTGCGCAGTTCCTTCGTGACGTTGCCGTTGTACGCCAGACCGGCGAGGCCGGACTGCCACGGGATGGAGATCCGGTTCTCAGTGTCGAAGGGGCGGTTGATCAGCGACGGAAGCAGGTTGGCCTGGACGTTCGGAATCTTCGCCGGGTCGAGCTTCTGGATCCAGCCGAGCCGGATCATCCGGGCCGCCATCCAGTCGGTCAGCACGATGATGTCCCGGTCGGTGCTCTGGCAGGCGGCGAGCTGGTTCTGCACCTTGCCGAAGAACTCGTTGTTGTCGTTGATGTCCTCGGTGTAGGTGACCTGGATTCCGGTCTTCGTGACGAACTCGTCCAGGCTGGGTCGTTTGGACTCGTCCTTCTCGTCCACGTCCATGTACTGCGGCCAGTTGGAGAAGGCAAGCTTCTTCTCGGTGCCGGAAAGGTCCTCGCTGACGCAGCCAGCCTCGGTCTGTTGCGCGCCCTTGGTGCCGCAGCCCGCAAGGCTGCCGCCCATGGTGAGCAGGGCGGCCGAACCGAGAGTGCCGGTGAGCAGTCCACGCCGGGAAAGGGGCCGGAGGGGAGTACGCATGACGACTCCTAGGGGGTCATCGTCGGCGGGCGGGACGGGGGAGGCACGCCGGCGGGAATGTCGGGGAGGTCAAGTGCCATGGACGACTGATCCTGACATGAGGTGACCTCCCTTACAAGGGATTCCGTTGCGGGAATAGCGATGCACGACGAAATACGCCAGACTACGCGGGGATACCCGCACGACATCACGATTCGGTACATGGGAGCGAACGATGACGAACCGGCAGCACGAGAACAGCAACGGGGGTCGCCGTATCGCTGTCCGTGAAGGCGCCAATCACGCTCTGCTGGATGACGTGGCCAAGCAGATCATCGAGCAGCTCCAGGAGGACGGCCGCCGCCCGTACGCGACGATCGGCAAGGCGGTCGGGCTGTCCGAGGCGGCGGTCCGCCAGCGGGTGCAACGGCTGCTCGACTCCGGCGTGATGCAGATCGTGGCGGTGACCGATCCGCTCCAGCTCGGTTTCCCCCGGCAGGCGATGATCGGCCTGCGTACCGACGGTGACCTGGAGGCGGTCGCGGACCGGCTGGCCGAGCTGGACGAGGTCGACTACGTGGTGATCACCGCCGGGTCGTTCGACCTGCTCACCGAAGTTGTCTGCCGCAACGACGACCACCTGCTGGAGATCCTGCAACGGCTGCGCGCGGTGCCCGGGGTGCTCGCCACCGAGGCGTTCGTCTACCTCAAGCTCCGCAAGCAGACCTACACCTGGGGTACGGCCTGAGCGGCGCTCGGGCCTGCGCGGCGCTCGGGCCTGCGCGGCGCTTGATCGACTCGAGTTGCAGGAAGTCGGGGTGTCCTGGTCGTTCTGATGCCCCGGTTTCCGTGAACCCGAGTGGATCAGCGGGCCGCCGCGCGGACCGCGTCGACGAAGGACGCCCAGGCGGTCGGGGCGAAGGTCAGGGTGCCGCCGTCGCGGTCCTTGCTGTCGCGCACCAGCACCCGGCCGGGCAGGTTGTCGGCCACCTCGACGCAGGCACCGCCGTTGTTGCTGCTGCGGGTCGCGGTGCGCCAGCGGGCGTCGGTCATGTCAACCCTGCCGCAACTGCTCGACGAAGGAACGCCAACTGGTCGGGGCGAAGGTCAGGGTGCCGCCGTCGCGGTCCTTGCTGTCGCGCACCAGCACCCGGCCGGGCAGGTTGTCGGCCACCTCGACGCAGTCACCGCCGTTGTTGCTGCTGCGGGTCGCGGTGCGCCAGCGGGCGTCGGTCATGTCCATGTCGTGGCCACTTCCCTGATCAGCTCGATCGACCGGCGTTGGGGGAACGCCTCACCGGTGACGCTCTCCCACCTGCGTCCCAGGCTAGCGACGTCGAGGGGCTCGGTCACGACCTGACCGCGAAGCTGGTTGTCGAGATACGCCAATTCGGTCCCGTCGGGCAGCCGACCCAGCACGAAAGGCCCGGCCAGACCGGTGTGCCACGGACTCTCGGCCGGAATGACCCGGACCTGCACGTGCTCCCACCCGGCCACGCCTGCGAGATGGGCCAGCTGCCCGGCCATCACGGACCCGTCGCCGACCGGCCGCCGCAGCACCACCTCGTCGATAACCACCACGAGCTGCGGTGGGGCGTCGCGGCACAGGACCGCCTGCCGCTCAATGCGGCTTGCCACGATCTGGTCCACCTCGGACGGTGCGACCAACCCTCCGGTGCTCAGGATCGCGCGGGCGTACTCCTCGGTCTGGAGTAGGCCCGGCACCAGCAGCGGCTGGTACGACCGAAGCGAGGTGGCGTCCTGCTCCAGCTCGGCCCACGGGCGGAACCACGGCAGGTCGCGGCGGCGGAACGGTTCCGGCCAGAGGTCGGCCGCCTCCCGGCGCAGAACCTCGGCCACCGCCACCCGGGTACGCGGATGCGGGATGCGTCCCGACGCGAGCCACCGACCCGCCGTCTTGGGGTCGACGCGGACCTTCTCGGCCAGCGACTCGACCGTCTCCCCCGCCTCGGCCATCGCCACCCGCAACGCCTCGTTCGCCACCGGGCCCTCCCGTCGTTCCTCAGAGCGGTGGCGGAAGACCCGGATCCCCCGCCCGGCCGCCGCGCTGTCATGCCGCTCGATACGCACGTTGCGGCGGACGATAGCCACGCTGCGTGTTCGTGTCTGCGGCCTACCGGCGTGTTGCGGTGGGACGTGTTGGCGCGCATCCAGAACGCCCCCCGACTGCCCGCAAGGTGCCCCCATCAGCGTCCCGAGGCCCGCGCCACCCCGACCCCGGCCCGCACCTGCCCGGCCCCGCGCGTCACCCCCCGGGGCAGCAGAGCGTCGCCGACTCCGGCCCGTACCGCTTGATCCACTCGACTTCACCAATAGCGCGGTATCAACCACGCCCGGACACCGCGATTTCAAGAAACCCGAGTCGATCGACCCGCCAGCACACCTCCGACTCCTGCCGGCCGCCGCGCAACTCCCCACCGATGGTGCGGATTCCGTTGCATCCATGACACCTGTGCGCTAAATCCGTCGCCAACGCACCGTAAGACCTCCGATAACACTTGCTTCGAGGGCTCAGACTGTGCGATAACCGTTGGCAGAGCGGCCGGTCTCACCCCTTTCGACCGGCCCGACGACCGATGGGGCTGACATGGCCAACGCCACCGACCACCTCTGGATGCACTTCACCCGGATGGCGAGCTACTCCGCCGGTGAGGTGCCGACCATCGTGCGCGGCGAGGGCGCGTACGTGTGGGACGCGCAGGGTCGCCGCTACCTGGACGGGCTCGCCGGGCTGTTCGTGGTCAACGCCGGCCACGGCCGCGCCGAACTGGCCGAGGCCGCCGCCAAGCAGGCCGGCGAGTTGGCCTACTTCCCGCTCTGGTCGTACGCCCACCCGAAGGCCGTCGAGCTGGCCGAGCGGATCGCCGCGCTCACCCCCGGCGACCTCAACCGGATCTTCTTCACCACCGGCGGTTCCGAGGCGGTCGAGGCGGCGTGGAAGCTGGCCCGCGCCTACTTCAAGCGCACCGGCCGACCCAACAAGTACAAGGTGATCAGCCGGTACATCGCCTACCACGGCACCTCGATGGGCGCACTGTCGATCACCGGCCTGCCGGGCATCAAGAGCGACTTCGAGCCACTGGTGCCGGGTGCGATCAAGGTGCCGAACACGAACTTCTACCGGGCCCCCGAGCACGGCGACGACCCCGAGGCGTTCGGCCGCTGGGCCGCCGACGAGATCGGTCGGGCCATCGAGCGGGAGGGGCCGGACACCGTCGCCGCGGTATTCCTCGAACCGGTACAGAACTCCGGCGGGTGCTTCCCACCGCCGCCCGGCTACTTTCAACGGGTACGGGAGATCTGCGACGCGTACGACGTGCTGCTCGTCTCGGACGAGGTGATCTGCTCCTGGGGCCGGCTCGGCGAGTACTTCGGCGCGGTGCGCTACGGCTACCAGCCGGACATCATCACCACCGCCAAGGGCATCACCTCGGGCTACGCCCCGCTCGGCGCGATGATCGCCAGCGACCAGCTGATGGAGCCGTTCCTCACCGAGACCGGCATGTTCGCCCACGGGGTGACCTTCGGCGGGCACCCGGTCTCCTGCGCGGTGGCCCTGGCCAACCTGGAGGTCTTCGCCCGCGAGGACCTGGTCGGGCACGTACGCGCCAACGAGGACGCCTTCCGGGCCACCCTCGAGAAGCTGCACGACCTGCCGATCGTCGGCGACGTCCGCGGCGACGGCTACTTCTACGGCATCGAACTGGTCAAGGACAAGGCGACCCGGGAGACCTTCAACGAGGCCGAGTCGGAGCGCCTGCTGCGTGGCTTCCTCTCCACCGCGCTGTTCCATGCGGGCCTCTACTGCCGAGCCGACGACCGGGGCGACCCGGTCATCCAGCTGGCCCCGCCCCTGATCGCCGAACAGCAACACTTCGACGAGATCGAGCAGATCCTCCGCACAGTCCTAACCGAAGCCTGGACCAACCTCTAACCCCGACCCAACCCCAACCCAAACCCCCACCCCACCCACCGACCCCCACCTGGACGGCGTTGATCAAGAGGTTTACGTCAAGACCGCGCCGGATTATGACCGAAACCTCTTGATCAACCCCGACGGGCGGGCAACGCCCGACAGGCGGGCACACGCCCACAGGCGGGCACACGCCCACAGGCGGGCACATGCCGATGGGTGGTTAGTGATTGGGGGGGATTACGCGGAGGTGGCCTCGGCGGCCGGTCTGGTGGGGGTTTTCGTGCCCCTGGTCCGGCTCCGGGGGGCGGGGCGCGGGGCGGGCGGCTTCGCGGACCGCTTCGGCCAGCGCCACCAGGTCGTCCGTGGTGGGCGGCGGCGGCTCGAACTCACCCTCGTGCCGGACGACGTCCCAGCCCCGAGGGGCGGTCAGGCTGCGGGCGTGCGGCTCGCACAGGTCGTACGTGTGCGGCTCGGCGAACGCCGCCAGCGGCCCCACCACCGCTGTCGACTCGTTGTAGACATAGGTCAATGTGGCGACCGCTTGCCGGGGGCAGCCGTTACGGGAGCAGCGCCGTGGTGACCTCACGTGCGGCAGGGTATCTCCATTACCGGGTCCAGCGCGACGCTTCGCGTTGCGACACGCCCGTCGTGGTGATCACAGTCGAGCGTCTTGGGCGCGCCGCGCCACGCGAGCGGCGCTGCCGCTGACCAGCGCGACGCGGGCGCTACCCTTTGGCTCATGACGAGCCCGGAACACCGCCGCCCCGGCTCCGGCCGGCGTGCGCATCGTGACCGGCACGGGCGCGGCCTGCGCGGACGGCTGGTGCCGGCCACCGTACCGCTGGCGCGGACCAAGGCCGAGGTCTTCGACGACCTGGTCCTGGACACCGTCGAGACGCTTGAGCGTCGGTTCGCCAAGGAGTTGGCCGGCGTCGAGTTCGCGGTCGAGGACGTCCCGCCGGACCTGAACGTCTACGACTCCGACGTGTTGGAGGACGGCGAGGTCCCGCTGGCCCGGCTGTTGCCCGGCCGCCCGGGCCGGCAGGAGGTGCCGCCGCGGATCGTGCTGTACCGACGGCCCCTGGAGTTCCGGGCGATGGACCGTGAGGACCTCGCCGATCTCGTGCATGACGTGATCATCGAACAGGTGGCGAACCTCCTCGGGGTCGACCCCGACGAGCTTGCCTGAGCCAGCCAGGCCGACGCGGAAGAGCCCGAGCCGACCCCGGGCGCGGAAGAGCCCTCACCATTTCCCGAGCGGGAGAGTCGGGCGGCCCCCACCGCCCCAACCTCACACCGGACAGGCGGCCCCCGCCGCCTGGGCCGCGCACCGCTCAGGCGGCCCGCCGCTTCAACTTGCGCCGCTCCCGCTCGGAGAGCCCACCCCAGATGCCGAACCGCTCGTCGTGACCCAGTGCGTATTCGAGGCACTCGGTCTTGACCTCGCAGCGCGAGCAGATCCGCTTCGCCTCTCGGGTCGAGCCGCCCTTCTCGGGAAAGAACGCCTCGGGGTCGGTCTGCGAGCACAACGCCCGCTCCTGCCACTCCGGCGCGTTTCCGAGCAGGTCGGCCACCTCAAGCTGGCCGTCCATCAAATGCCTCCTTGTCGCGCACCGGCGTCATCGCCGCTGCAACCCCCCACGCGAAAGGCGTGCTTGTCCGTCCGGTCCCGTTTTGTTGCGGTTCGTGCGAACAACCCCATTCAAATTACACGCGTGTAATGCGTGCGCCGTCAAGCCAAACTTGATAATGGAGTCGCCCTCCCGACACCCCCGGCCGGCCACTCGGGCCGTCCAGCCTCGCAACCTGCCCTATCGATTCAGACCCCGGCCGAGTAACGCCCTCTCCGGCGAGTTGCCCGACTTTTCTGCCGTGGCGCTCCCTCGGACAAGTCGCCGCCGGGAAGTCGCCAGACATCGTCACCCCTAAGCTGATCTTGGTGGGGGACAGGTTAACGCGGTGCGGCGCAGACCGCCCGTCGAGTCGTGGACAGCGCTCACGCCCCGTCCACGATGTGGACGGGGCGCGGCGGTGAAACCAGTGGATCGAGGTCAGCCGGCGACCCCAAAACCGCTGCTGGGCCAGACGAACTCGGCTATCGCTCCACCATGGACAGAAATCGTGCCGACAGGCGTACGTTCGTCCCACCAGACGGTATAGATCCCGCTCGGCAGGTCCGGGTAGACCGCACTGTGGAACGAGCCGTCCCGCACCCGTCGCTCACGCACCGCCGAGTGGACCCGCCGGTCGTCGTCCCGGCTGATCTCGATCTCCCGGCCGTGCAGCTCCCGACCCGTGTGGACGATCAGGGCGCCGGTGTCGCCGCCCAGATCGAGGACGACGCTCCCGGTCTCCGACGGCCCGTACGCGTGCTCGTGCATCCGCCCCCCCTCCCCCGTGCGATCAGGACGCCGCCGACGGGTTGTTGAACCCGTCGTACGGCGTACCCAGGTAGGGGAAGTTCCCGAGGAACGGCGCGGTCACGTCGGCGGCGCTCAACCCCGGGGTGACTGCGGCGGCCGCCGCGTCCGGTCGGAACGTCTTGTCCACCAGCGGGACGGTCACCCCGGCGATCGCCCGCAACGCGATGCTGACCACGTCGTCGCCGACCCGTCGCCCGTTCGGGAACCCGGCCAGGTCGCCACCGAGCACCCCGAACCGGTCCGGGTTCCGCGTCGGCGGAATCGCGGTGTTCAGCCGCAGCATGTCTGCCTGCACATCCCCGGTGGCGTTGGTGAAGCCGTCGATCAAACCCGCCGGCACACCGGTGAGCAGGATCGCCACCAGGTCGGCGCGGGCCTTCTTCGCCTTGGTGAGCTTGTCCAGATTGGGGAAGACGTCCGGATAGAGAGCTGGCAGCAGCGCGGCCAGTTCCGGCTGCTCGACGAACTGCGCGAACCGCTTGTCCTCCGACGGCGGCAGTGAGTTCCACAGGTCCTTCTTGGACATCGGCACGATGACCTCGTTGAACAGCGGATTGCCCAACCGGGAGACCTGGGTGAACGGGCCGGTGGCGGTGTCCGCCGCACCCCGGTCGCCGAGGACCCGCACCTGCCGGCGCGACGCCGAGGTCCACACTCCGATCACCGAGGCCCGGTCGCCGGCGCCGTACCGGCTGGCGCGCCGACGCACCCGCTCCAGCGGCACCTGCACCGCGATGCTGTGCACGTTCATCCGGTCGGTGGCGTTGACCGGCTCCCCCTCGGCCTTGAAGACCTTCTTCCCCGCGACGTGCAGCTGCTGGAACGGCCGCAGCGTGCCGAGGTCGAAGGTCGCACCGAGGTCGACGAAGAACCCGTCCGCGCGCTGCCCGGCGAAGACCCGCTCCCCGGTGGAGAGCGAGTAGGTGGCCTGCCGCACCAGCTCGGCGTACCTCGGGGTGGACAGCGGGCCGACGTTGCACGGCGGGCAGGGCAGCTTGTGCGCCAGCCGGTGCTCACGGCCATCGGCCACCCGGGTCAGGCTGTAGAACTGCCGCCGGTTCCAGTTCTCGCTGTCAAGCGATTCGATCGGACCGGTGTTGTAGAGAAAACTGTTCGGGTTGGTGATCTCGGTGGTGAATTCGAACCGGTAGGTGACATCCGGACGGCCGTCGCCGTCGTTGTCGATATGGATCTCGTACCGCACGTCGTCACCGAACTCGAAGAAGTTCGGGCCCCCGGAGGGGAGCTGCAACGGCACGTAGTTGGCGATCAACGTGACCGTGTCGCGTTTGTCGGGGCTGACGAACGCGTACAGGTCGGAGCTGTCGGCGACCGGATCCTTGGCTATCTCCGGGGCCTCGCGGTGGGAAGACATGGCGGACCAACCTCACTGGGCGGGGAACAGGACGGCGGGGCGGAGTGTCGGGTCAGCGCCGGGCGGCGCGCCGCAGCCGGTCCGCCAGGCCACGGTCGCGTACCTCGATCCGGGCGTCACCGACGAAGACGTCCATCGTTCCGGAAGCGGCGTCCCGCAGGTGCACGACGATCGGTTCGTCGGCTCGTCCGGCCGCGCCGGGGGCGTTCTGCGCGGCCGACAGGCCCGGCACGGTGAGCGCGGCGGCGCCGAGGGTGGCGCTGGCCGCGGCGGTCAACGTCTGCCGGCGGGTCAGTCGCGGCCACTGCCGCTTCCGCTGATCACTGGTCATGGGCAACCTTTCGGCGGCGGCGCGAACGCGCCCGCGGGAACGGACCGGTCCGGTGCCGTCTCGCGACGCCGCCGGGCCCCGGAGGGGACACCGGCGGCGGTCCTCGCCGCGACCGCCACCGGCATCGCGTGGTACGGCCGGCGGCGGGAAAAGGTTCGACGTCAGGGTCGGGCGTGACCGTACGCGGTCGTTCGCTTGCGCGCCGGCCGACCGGCAGCCTTCGCGATGGCCCGCAACTGCTCCTCGGTACGCGCCGACCCGTTGTCGGAGCCGGCCATCCGGGAGATGGTCTCCTCCATCAGCGTGCCGCCGAGGTCGTTGCAGCCGCCCTGGAGCATCGCGACAGTGCCCTCGTCGCCCAGCTTCACCCAGGAGCACTGGATGTTGTCGATCCGGCCGTGCAGCAGCAGCCGGGACATGGCGTGCACCACCCGGTTCTCCCGCCACGTCGGCCCGGGTCGGGCGATGCCCGCCAGGTAGATCGGAGCGTTGGTGTGCACGAACGGCAACGCCACGAACTCGGTGAACCCACCGGTACGGTCCTGCACCCCGGCCAGCACCCGGAAGTGCGCCAGCCACTGCCCGGGGTGGTCGACGTGGCCGTACATCATCGTGGAGCTGGACCGGATGCCCAGGTCATGCGCGGTGCTGACCACCTCGACCCACGCGGCGGCCGGGAGTTTGCCCTTGGTCAGCACCCAGCGCACGTCGTCGTCGAGGATCTCCGCGGCGGTGCCCGGAATGGTGTCCAGCCCGGCCTCGCGCAGCTGGATCAGCCACTCCCGGACCGGCACGCCGGCCTTCGCCGCGGCGGTGACGATCTCCATCGGGGAGAACGCGTGCACGTGCATCTCGGGCACCCGGGCCTTGATGGCCCGCACGATGTCGGCGTACCCGGTGACCGGCATCTTCGGGTCGATGCCACCCTGTAGGCACACCTCGCTGGCACCGACCGCCCACGCCTGCTCAGCCCGGTCGGCGACCTGCTCGACGGAGAGCCGGTACGCGTCGGCGTCCCGCTCACGCTGGGCAAAGGCACAGAAGCGACAACCCACGTAGCAGACGTTGCTGAAGTTGATGTTGCGGTTGACCACGTAGGTCACGTCCTCGCCGACCGCGTCGCGGCGCACGTCGTCGGCGAGGCGGCACAACTCGTCGAGCGCCGGCCCGTCCGCACCGAACAGCGCCAGCGCGGCATCGGTGTGCCGGGGGTCGAGCAACGCCGCCGGGTCGTCGGCGGCCAGCTTGAGCCCGGCCGCCAGGTCACGGTCCGCGCCGCTCCCGGCCGGCGCCAGGGGTACACCCGCCCGGCGCGCCGCCGCCTCGGGGGTGACCTTGCCAGCCACCTCCGACCAGTCGCCGTAGACACTGTCGAAGTCGCCGCGCCGGTCGTCGGTGCGGCCGGTGGTGTCGATGGTGGCGTGCAGGTCGACCCGCCCGCCGAACACCTCCTCCGGCTCCTGCCAGGGACGCCCCTGCGGCACCGCCGACTCGACCGCCATGCCGGAACCCGGGTCGGCCAACGCGTTCACGTGCGGCAGCAACCGCGGGTCGAGCCACGGGTCGCCCGCCCGCACGTACTCCGGGTAGATCGTCAACCGCTCGCGCAGCGTGAACCCGGCCAGCTCGGTGTGCCGGGCCAACTCCTCGATCTGCGGCCAGGGGCGCTCGGGGTTGACGTGGTCCGGGGTGAGCGGCGAAACGCCGCCCCAGTCGTCGATGCCGGCGCGCAGCAGCAGGTCGTACTCGCCGGCGATGAGGTTCGGCGGAGCCTGGATCCGGGCCTTCGGGCCGAGCAGCAGCCGGGCCACCGCCACCGTCGCGGCCAGGTCGTGCAGCTCCGCGTCGGGCATGCCGCGCATGGCCGTGTCCGGCTTGGCGCGGAAGTTCTGCACGATCACCTCCTGGAGGTGGCCGTACTCCCGGTGGGCGCGGCGGATCGCGAAGAGCGCGTCCACCCGCTCCGCCGGGGTCTCCCCGATGCCGATGAGGATGCCGGTGGTGAACGGCACCCCGACCCGCCCGGCGTCGTCGAGGACCCGCAACCGGACCGCCGGCTCCTTGTCCGGTGACCCGAAGTGCGGGCCGCCCGGCTCGGACCACAGTCGGGTCGCGGTGGTCTCCAGCATCATGCCCATGCTCGGCGCCACCGGCTTGAGCCGTTGCAACTCCGACCAGGACAGCACCCCCGGGTTGAGGTGCGGAAGCAGGCCGGTCTCCTCCAGCACGGCGACCGCGCAGGCCCGCAGGTAGTCCAGAGTCGAGTCGTAACCGCGTTCGTCCAACCAGGTCCGGGCCGCCGGCCAGCGCTCCTCCGGCCGGTCGCCCAGGGTGAACAGCGCCTCCTTGCAACCCTGCGCGGCACCCGCCCGCGCGATCGCGAGGACCTCGTCACGGTCCAGGAACGGCGCCGGCAACCGGTGCGGCACGGTCGCGAAGGTGCAGTAGTGGCAGCGGTCCCGGCAGAGCCGGGTCAGCGGGATGAAGACCTTCTTCGAGTACGTGACCACACCCGGCCGCCCGGCCTCCCGCAGCCCGGCGTCACGGATCCCACCGGCCACTCCGAGCAGCTCGTCGAGCGCGTCGCCCCGGGCGGACAGCAGCGCGGTCGCCTCGTCGACATCCAACGCCCGCCCGGTCGCGGCCCGGCCCAGGGCCCGCCGCACACTCGCGTCGCTCGGAACGGGATGGGTGCGATCAACCATCCACTCACCCTATGCGCAGCGCGACGCCACGCCATCAGTCCCGGTCCGTACCGTGGGAAACGGCACTGAACGATCACGGCAGCGCCACCCGGCGGGTGAGGCAGCCAAACGGCGGCCCGCCCGAAGCACGGCCGTCCCGCGCGACGACCTTCCGACGCGCGACCGCGAGCAGGCCGCTTCGCCCCACAGCCGGCAATCTTGGACACTTTCCGTCAGCTCGGAACGGAAAGTGTCCAAGATCTACGCTGCCGGGCCCGGCTTCACCGCCAACAGCCCGGGGCTGCCGAGGGTGGATGGACTCAGCGGGGCTGGTCGGGGTGGTCGTTGGGCTTGATGTGTTGCGTGCGGTCGGTGTCCGCGTCGGTGGGGTGGGAGATGACCTCGGTCGGGTCGGCGGACTGACGCGGGATGGCCTGGGTGGGGTCGGCCGACGGCGGCTGCCCGAACGGGGGCGCGGCGGGCGGCGGCGCGGCCGGGGACGACGACGCCGACGGGTTGGTCGGGTTCGTTGCCGGCGCGGACTGCGGTGCCCGGAACGGCGGCGCGGACTGCGGATGCGGCGGGGCCAACTGCGAGAACGGCGGAGCCGACTGCGGGTGCGGCGGGCCGGACTGCGGGAATGGCGGGGCCGACTGCGGGGCCTGGAACGGCGGCGACGGCTGGCCGTACTGGCCGGCCTGCGGGTAGCCGCTTGGCTGGCCGGCCTGCGGGTAGCCGGCCGGCTGGCCGGGCGCGGACCATCCGCCCTGCGGCTGGCCACCGGGCTGACCCGGGGGCTGCCAACCGCCCGGCTGCTGCGGCCAGCCCGGCTGGGGCTGGCCGTAGACGCCCGGCTGAGGCTTGGGTCGCGGCACGTAGTAGTGGGCGCGCCAGATGGTGTAGACCACCCACGCGGCGATTGCGAAGATCACCATCCAGGCGAACCGGGTGAGCACACCGAGCAGCGCGTCGAGCACCTCGGCCTCGGCGAGACGACCCACCGTCCAGATCAGCATGGTCAGCGTGCCGAACAGCGCGCTCACCGCGTACTCGACGAGAGCCGCCTGAGTGATCAGCTTCGCCTTCGGCAGTACCGGTGAGATGTGCGTGGCCAGCAGCACGGCCAGCAGGGGCAGACCCACCGCCTCCACCCCGACGAACGCGTAGAAGGCACTGCCCGCGCGGTCGGTGAAGGAGCTGTAGTCGTTCGGGGCGATGAACCGGAGCAGGCCCACGAAGAGGAACACGGCGTTGGCGCCAAGCAGCGCGAGCGCGGCGAGCTCACGTAGTGGCTTGGTCAGCTGACGGGCCTGCGTCGCGTCGGAGGACGCGGGCTCGGCGGGGCTGGTCACGAGCTCCCCCTCGGGGCATGAACGGACAGGGCGCACGTGAGCCTAGTCTCTGGGGCCACCGACGGATCGGAGGCGTCACGTGCGCGAGGATGGTCGACATGCGCATCGTGGTTCTGGCCGGCGGCATCGGCGGCGCCCGGTTCCTGCTCGGGGTCCGGGCGTACGCCCGCGACGTCGGCGCGGAGGTGACCGCCGTGGTCAACGTCGGCGACGACCTGTGGTTGCACGGGTTGAAGATCTGCCCTGACCTGGACAGCGTCATGTACACGCTCGGCGGTGGCGCCGACCCGGAGCGGGGTTGGGGTCGGGTCGGCGAGAGTTGGACGGTCAAGCAGGAGCTGGCCGCGTACGGGGCACAGCCGACCTGGTTCGGCCTCGGCGACAAGGACATCGCCACCCACCTGGTCCGCAGCACCATGCTCAACGGCGGATACCCGTTGAGCGCGGTCACCGAGGCGTTGGCCACCCGCTGGCAGCCGGGCGTACGTCTGTTGCCGGCGACGGACGACCGCCTGGAGACCCACGCCATCGTGAGTGGGCAGAGTGAGCCGGCAGCCGCGGACGGCGCGGGTGCCGTGGCGGACGAGCAGGGTCAGCGGGCGATCCACTTCCAGGAGTGGTGGGTGCGGTACCGCGCCAATATCAACACGCACCGTTTCGTTTTCGTGGGCGCGGAGACGGCGAAGCCCGCGCCGGGGGTGTTGGACGCGATCGCCTCGGCCGACCTGGTGTTGATCGCGCCCAGCAACCCGGTGGTGAGCGTCGCGCCGGTGCTGGCCGTACCGGGGCTGCGGGCGGCCGTGGCCGACGGACCGGCACCGGTGGTGGGCGTGTCACCGATCATCGGCGGCGCGCCGGTGCGTGGCATGGCCGACCGGTGCCTGGAGGTGCTCGGTGTCGAGTGCAGCGCGGCGGGGGTGGGCCGGTTGTACGGCGGCCGGGCGGGCGGCGGCCTGCTCGACGGTTGGCTGGTGGCCGAGGAGGACGCTGACACGGTGGTGCCCGAGGTGACGGTCCGCGCGGTGCCGCTGCGGATGACCGACGAGGCGGCGACGGCGGCCATGGTCCGCGCTGCGGTGGAGTTGACGTGAGGCTTGAGATTCTGCCGGTGCTCGGCATCGGCCATGTGACCGAGGGCGACGACCTGGCCGCGGTGATCGCGACCGCCGCGCCGTGGCTGCGTGACGGTGACGTGCTGGTGGTGACCAGCAAGATCGTTTCCAAGGCGGAGGGGCGGCTGGTCGACGTCCCGGCCGACGGGCCGGAGCGGTTGACCGCACGGGACGAGGTCCTGGTCGGTGAGACCGCCCGGGTGGTCGCCAGCCGGGGGGCGACCCGGATCGTGCAGACCCACCACGGTTTCGTGATGGCCTCGGCGGGGATCGACGCGTCGAACGTGGACAAGACCCAGCTGGTGTTGTTGCCGGTCGATCCGGACGCCTCGGCGCGGGCTCTGCGCGACGCGCTGCGCGAGCGCTACGACCTGGACGTGGCCGTGATCATCAGCGACACGATGGGTCGGCCCTGGCGTAACGGTCTCACCGACGTGGCGCTCGGCGTGGCCGGGATGCCGGCGATCCGCGACCACCGGGGGGAGACCGACCCGTACGGCAACGAGTTGCAGTTGACCCAGATGGCCGTGGTGGACGAGCTGGCGGGCGCCGGCGAACTGATCAAGGGCAAGTGCGATCAGGTCCCGGTCGCGGTGGTGCGGGGCTACCTGCCTGCCGGCAGTCCCGACGACACCGGTGGCGCGCGGGCGTTGATCCGCGACGCCGCGCAGGACCTCTTCTCGCTCGGCACCGCCGAGGCCCGCGCCGCCGGGCTGGCCGACGCCGCCACCCTGGCCGATGGTCCCGGTCCGACGCCGGCCGACCTGACCGCGGTGCAACGGGCGATCGACGCGGTCGCCGGGGTGGTCGCCCCCGGCACGGTCTTCACCCTGGTCGACGAGGCGGAGGTACGCGCCGGTCTGGTCGCTGAGATGCCCGGGTGGCCTG
Source organism: Micromonospora sp. NPDC049645 (assembly GCF_040675155.1). Lineage (NCBI taxonomy): Bacteria > Bacillati > Actinomycetota > Actinomycetes > Micromonosporales > Micromonosporaceae > Micromonospora > Micromonospora sp. NPDC049645. The sequence continues at coordinate 1,138,345 of NZ_JBFAOI010000001.1, read as the reverse complement.
AGGGCGCGGCCGTGCTGCTCGGTTCGGCCCCGACGCCCGTCGAGCCGATGGGTCTGGTCCGCTTCGGCGCCGACCTGCACCGGCTGCGCGTCGCTCTGGCTGCCGAGGGCGTCGGGTCGACCCTGTTGCCACCGCCCCCGGGCAGCCCGGCGAGCGCGGCGCTCGCCCTCTGAAACCGGCAAGCACCGCCCTCTGAAACCGGCAAGCACCGCCCTCTGAAGCCGGCGAGCGCCGCGCTCGCCCTGTGCGAGACGGCCGGGTCACGCGTCCAGCATGGCCCGGCCCAGCGGGGTCAACGTGTGCAGCACGCTGTTGCGTTCGCGGTGACTGACCAGCAGGCCGGCGTTGCGCAGCACGGTGGCGTGCTGGCTCGCCGCCGCCGGTGAGATGTTCAGTTGGCGGGCCACCTCACCGGTGGTGCAGCCCTCGTCGCTGGCCTGCAACACCGCGGCCCTGGTGCGGCCGAGCAGCGCGGCGAGTGATTCGCGGGCGGCACCGGCCGGGGACGCGCCGATGGCGTCGGCCGGCACCAGCCCGCCCAGCCGGTCCACCGGGTAGACCAGCACCGGGGGCAACGCCGGATCGAGGAGTGCGACCGGGGTGGCCGCGCAGAAGAACGACGGCACGAGCAGCAACCCCCGGCCGTCCAGGTGCAACTCCCGGCTGTGCGGGTAGTTGCGGACCTCCAGCACCCCGCTCTCCCAACGCATCGCCGGCCGGAGGCTGGTGAGCAGGCCCTCGACCCCGCCGTCGAGCAGCGCCCGCGCCCGGCGCGCGCGGTCCGCCGCCACCGCGGCCTGGATCCGACTCCAGTACGGGCTGATCGCCAGCGACCGGTACTGCTCCATCGACTCGGCCAGGTGGTGCAGCGCCGACACCTCACCCCGGGCCAGCGCGGCGGCCGAGGACGGCAGCTGATTCTCGGCGGCCAGCACGCTCAGGTCCCGGTGCAGCAGCTCGGCGGGGGTCCGGCGGAGCGCGTCCAGCCCGGCCTCGAAGCCGTCGACGCTGGCGTACGGGGTGAGGAAGTCGGGGAAGTAGCCGCGCGGCGGGCTCAACGCGAAGAGCAGGCGGAGCTGCTCGGAGGCGGCGTCCTGGCGAAGGTCCCGGGCCACGCTGCGTCGCCAGTTGGCGGTGAGCGGATCGCGGGTGCGACCCCGCAGCACGTGCAAGCTGAGGACCAACTCCCAGACCGGGTCCGCCGCCGGCGCCACCCGGGTCCGGAGGATGTCCTCCCCAGAAAAGTGGATCTTCAGCATGGAGCGCTCCCGTGTCGCCGGCAGGGGGATGCCGGATGACCGTTCGACTCTACCTGGCCGGCAGTAATCTCCATCTTTAAGCCTGGGCTGAAAAACCTCGACGTCTCCGGGGCCGGTTCGGCATGCTTCCAGTGCCCGAACACGGCGCCGCGCGTCCTCAAGACCCGCGCTGCCGGGGGCACCGGGACCGGGGAGGCCCCGGTGATCGGACGGCACCACGAGGGTCTGCGGCCCTTGCTCCGCAGAGGTGCCGTCCGGTCATCCCGCCCCCCGCCACTACCTCGGCCCGGTCAGCCGACCCAGAGCGCGACCCGGTGGTCCTCGTCGGTGACGTAGAACGGTCTACCGTCCAGTTCGGCCAGCCCCTCGACGTGATGAAACGGCGCCAGGTCCGCCACCGCCTCCCCGACGAGCCGGCCCCCGTCTCCCGAGTCGCCGCCGGGCAACCGGAAGCGGACGTGCCGGGAGGTGACGTCGCCCCCGCCCGGGTGGTCGTCGAGCAGGACCGATCCCTTGCCCAACGCGTCGATCGAGCCCACCACCGCCGCGTACCCGCCATCCGCCGTCGGAGTGATCGCCCGGAAGCCGGTCAGTTGCCCCGGCGGGGTGACCCCGGTCAACACGTACGCGCCCAACGCGCGGGGCCAGGTCGGCTCGGCGGTGAACATGGCCGGCACGTCGGCCACCTCGACCAGGATCGGCTCACCGGCGTCGGTGACCGGGAACCGTAGCCCGAGCAGCACCGTCCCGGCCGGCGTGAACGCCGCCGCCTCCACGTTCAACGGCAGGTCGTCCGGGGCCAGCCGGCTCACCCAACTCTTCTGCCGGACGGTCCCCCGGGCCAACGTCTCCACGATGAACCGGGCCCGCACCCGCTCCCCCGCCGGCAGGAGGGTCAGCGGCGACGCGGCGAGCGCGTCGTTCACCGCCCGGTGCAACCGGAACGAGTTGCGCACCACCTGCACCGGCACCGGCCCGGCCGCCACCTCGTCCTCCCGGAACCGGGCCACGAAGGCACGCCGGGGTCGCAGCGGGCCGGCCTTCGAGCCGAAGTGGGAGCCGAAGACGTACACCCAGCCGTCGTGGTGGGCGAGCGCCTCACCATCCTCGGTACGCCCGTTCTCCACCCCGGCGTCCGCCCGCACGTGCCGGGCCGTCCACTCGCCGTCCTCCCGCTCCAGCAGCAGCGCGAGACAGCGCTCCACCGGCCCCTCGTCCAGCACCGTCCAGAAGCCCCGCCGTGCACCGAACGCGCGCAGCAGCGCCGCCGACCGCACCGGAAGCAGATCGCTGGCCTCGTTACCGGCCACCACGAATTCGACGAGTCGCAGGGTCACCGGGCCAGGGTACGGAGCACACGCTCGTACAGTGGCGGGGTGCCCGACACCGTGATCACCGACCCGACCGACCACCCGACCGACCCCGACACGTTCGCGGCGCTGCACGCCGACGCCAGCGCGCTGCTCGAAGGCTGGCAGCCGACCAGCCCGGAGGCCGCCAGCGCGCGGGACCGGACGCTCGCGCTGCTCGCCGCCGGCCCGGTCGCGATGAGCCGGCGACACCGCCCCGGGCACCTCACCGCGAGCACGCTGGTGCTCGACGCCACCGGCTCGCGGGTGCTGCTCTGTCTGCACGGCAAGTTCGGGCGGTGGGTGCAGCTCGGCGGGCACTGCGAGCCGAGCGACCAGACCCTGGTCGCCGCCGCGCTCCGGGAGGCCACCGAGGAGTCCGGCATCGCCGGCCTGCGCATCGACCCGGTGCCGATCGACCTGGACGTGCACCAGGTGCAGTGCCAGGGCGGTTCCGCTCACCACGACATCCGGTTCGCCGTGCTCGCCCCGCCCGGCGCGGTGGAACAGGTCAGCGGCGAGGCCGAGGCGCTGGGTTGGTTCCCGCCGGACCAGCTGCCCGAGCCGCTGGCCGGTGGGACCAGGCAACTGGTCGCACCGGCCCTCGCAGCCCTCAGACGTAGCCCTCTTCGCCTCGCTCCTTGAGCTCGTCGACCAGGCCCTTGACGTCCTGTGCCCGGTCGCGCGGGCAGACCAGCACCGCGTCCGGGGTGTCCACCACGATCAGGTCGCGCAGACCGAGGACGGCCACCAACCGCCCCGACTGCGGCACCACCACGAGGCCGGTGCTGTCCCGCAGCAGCACGCCCGGCTTGGCGTCGGTGCCGAGCACCACGTTGCCGGCGTCGTCCGCCGCCGGTAGCACGTCACCCAGGGTGTGGAAGTCGCCGACGTCGTTCCAGCCGAAGTCGCCCGGCACCGTCGCGACGCGACCCGCCGTGGCCGCGCCCTCCATCACCGCGTAGTCGACCGAGATCTTCGGGAGGGTGGGCCAGATCGCGCCCAGGACCTCGTCCTGCTCCGGGGTGCCCCAGGCGGCGGCGATCGCGGTGACCCCGGCGTGCAGCGCCGGCTGCTGGCGGGCCAGCTCGGTGAGGAAGACGTCCACCCGCCACACGAACATGCTCGCGTTCCACAGGTGCCGGCCGGACCGGACGTACGCCTCGGCCACCTCGGCGGCCGGCTTCTCCTTGAACTCGGCCACCGTCCGCCACGGCACGCCCTCGGTCGGATCGCCGGTCTCCAGGTAGCCGTAGCCGGTCTCCGCCCAGGTCGGCGTGATCCCGACGGTCATCAGCAGGCCCTGCTCGGCGCCGCCGACCGCCTGCTGGACCGTGCGGACCCAGCTGTCCGGGTCACGGATCAGGTGGTCGGCCGCGAAGCTGCCCATCACCGCATCCGGGTCACGCACCGCGATCACGGCGGCGGCCAGCGCGATCGCCGCGCAGGAGTCGCGCGGCGAAGGCTCGACCAGGATGTTCTCCTCCGGCAGACCGGTCAGCTGCCGAGCCACCGCCGCGACGTGCGCGGCACCGGTGACCACAAGGGTCCGCTCCGGTGTGGTCAGCGGCGCGAGCCGTTCCATCGTCGCCTGGAGCAGCGAGGCACTGGTGCCGGTGAGCGGATGGAGGAATTTGGGGTGGCCAGCGCGGGACAACGGCCACAACCTTGTGCCGCTGCCACCTGCCGGAATGACCGCATAGAGCATCCGCACATCATGCCCGACGAACCTGCCCGAAGTGGCAAGGGTCACCCCCAGCGACACAAAGGGTCAGGAACGGGCACGACTCCACGCGGCGATGTGCACCTCGGCGCTGGACTCCCAGGTGAACTCCTTGGCCCGGTCGAACCCCGCCTTCGCCAACGACAACCGCCGCTGCTCGTCGTCGAGGAGAGCCGCCAGGTCCGTGCCGATCTGCTCCGGATCCTCCGAGGTGTACGCGACCGCGTCGCCACCCACCTCGGGCAGCGAGAGCCGCGGCGTGGTCAACACCGGGGCGGCACACGCCATCGCCTCCAGGATCGGCAGCCCGAAGCCCTCGCCGTAGGACGGGTACGCGGCGACGAGCGCGCCACCGAGGAAGCCCGGCAGGTCGGCGTAGCGCAGGTAGCCGGGGCGCAGCAGACGCAGGTGCGACGGGACCTCGGCCACCGCCCGGTCGATGTCGTCGTCGTGCCCCTGCCCACCGGCGATCACCAGGGCGGGCGGGTCGGCCCGGTCAGCCACCGCCCGCGCCCAACCACGGATCAGGTTGGGCACGTTCTTGCGCGGCTCCTTGGCGCCGAGGAAGGCGACGTAGCTGCTGTTGCCCAACCCCAGACGAGCACGGACACGGGCCTTCTCCTCCTCGGTGGGGGCGTGGAAGGCAGCCTGGTCGACGCCGTGGTAGGCCACGTCGATGCGGGTCGGATCGGCGTCCAGCAGCCGGATCAGCTCGTCCCGGGTGGCCTTGCTGGGCACGATCACCCGGTCGGCGCGGCGCAGCGAGGTCTTGATGGCGCTGCGGAAGAACGTGCGGCGCGACTTGTCGTAATGCTCCGGCTCGGTGAAGAACGTCGCGTCGTGCACGGTGACCGTGACCGGACACCCGGCCCGCAGCGGGCAGGTGTAGAAGGGCGAGTGCAGCACGTGTGCCCCCACCTGCTGGGCGAGCAGCGGCAGGCCGGTCTGCTCCCACGCGAGCCGGGCCGGGCGGTGCGCCACGGCGGCCGGGGCGGGGATGATCTCCGCCCCGGGCAGCATGCGGGTGTAACGCTCCAGGTCGGTGCGGAGGCTGACCACCGCCAGCTCCACCCCCGACCCGCACACCTTGCCGAGGGCGCCGAGCAGACCGTCGACGTATCGACCGACACCACCACGGTCGGCGGGGACACTCGTGGCGTCGATGAGCACGCGGGGCGGGCGACCGGCGGTCACGGGGCGACTCCTTGTACTGGCGGGTCTGTGGGGAACAACACTCCGGGGGTCAAGCCTACGCCGGGGCGCGGGTCCGACGCTGACTGCGACCCGACGGTACGCCGACTTGTCATCGTCATCGAGTACGGCCCGCAGGGGCGTATCGTTCGCGCCGATGGCCGACAACATTGCCCGGGTGTTCGCCGACGCGATCGCGACCGACCCGACCAGACCGATGCTCACCTGGTACGACGACGCCACCGGCGACCGCACCGAACTCTCCGGCACCACACTGGCGAACTGGGTGGCGAAGACCGCCAACCTTCTCGTCGACGAGGTCGGCCTCGCGCCGGGCACCCCGGCCGGTGTGCTGTTGCCACCGCACTGGCAGACCGCGGCGGTGCTGCTCGGCTGCTGGTCGGCCAAGTTGAGCGTCGTCGACACACCGGGCGACGTGGACGTGCTCTTCGCCGCCGCCGACCAGCTCGACGAGGCGCAGTCCTGGTCCGCCGACGAGCGGTACGCCCTCGGGCTGGCCCCCCTCGCCGCCCCGCTCCGGCAGGTGCCGCCCGGGTTCGCCGACTACGTCGTCGAGGTACGCGGACACGGTGACCACTTCACGCCGCAACCCGGTCCGGGCCCCACCGACGGGCACCTGCTGGCTCGCGCCGAGGCCCGCGCCACCGAGCTGGGCATCGAGGCCGGCGCGCGGGTCCTGGTGGACGCCACCCGTTACCCCGACCCGGTCGACTGGCTCCTGGCTCCGCTGACCCGCGCCGCCACCGTGGTCCTCTGCGCCAACCAGGACCCAGCCCGCCTAGCCGCCAAACTGAGCACAGAAAAAGTAACCCACCCCCTCCCCTAACCCCCCAGCCCCGCCCCGCCCGCCCCGCCCGACCCACCCCACCCCACCCCGACCCGGCCCGCCCCGCCCCGGCCCGACCCGCCCTGGCCGATCATGGACTTGTGGTGGGTAACTTTCGTGGATACGCCCCTTTTGAGAGGCACCACAACTCCTTGATCGACGCCAACGGGGGCGCGGGGGCCAGCGGGGGCGGAGCGGGGGCGGAGCGGGGGCGGGGCGAGGGCGGAGCGGGGGCGGAGGGTTAGGACTGGTTGCGGGAGTGGGCCAGGGTGGCGAAGGCCGTCAGGGACTCGGGGTTGGCCAGAGCGCCCTTGGCGGCGGCCTGGTCGACCGGAGTGCCGGTGAGGATCTTCTTGACCGGCACCTCCAGCTTCTTCGCCGAGAGGGTGCGGGGCACCGCCCGCACCTGATGGATCTCGTCGGGCACGTGCCGGGGTGAGAGCGCCGTCCGCAGCTCGCGGCAGATCTTGGCGCGCATCGGGTCGTCCAACTCCAGGCCCTCGGCCAGCACCACGAAGAGCAACAGCTCACCGGCGCCGCCCTCGTCGTCCTCCAGATGGACGACGACCGAGTCGACGACCTCGTCGAGCCCCTCCACCACGGAGTAGAACTCGGCGGTGCCGAGCCGGACGCCACCGCGGTTGAGCGTCGCGTCGGAGCGCCCGGTGATCACGCAGCCACCCCGCTCGTTGATCGTGATCCAGTCGCCGTGCCGCCAGACGCCCGGGTAGACGTCGAAGTACGCCTCGGAGTAGCGGGTGCCGTCCGGGTCGTTCCAGAAGCTCACCGGCATGCTCGGCATCGGCTCGGTGATGACCAGCTCGCCGAGTTCGCCGATGACCGGCGTGCCGTCGGGGGACCGGGCCTCCACCTTCGCGCCCAACGCGCGGCAGGCGATCTCACCGGCGTACACCGGCAGCAGCGGCACCCCGCCGACGAAGCCTGTGCACACGTCGGTGCCGCCGGAGAGCGACTGGAGTTGGAGGTGGTCGCCGACCGTCTCGTACACCCAGCGGAAGCCCTCGGCGGGTAGCGGCGCGCCGGTGGAACCCACGCCGCGCAGCGCCGACAGGTCGGCGACGTCCCGGGGGACCAGCCCGGCCTTGCGGCAGGCCAACAGGTACGGCGCGGAGGTGCCGAAGTACGTGGTGCCGGTCTCCGCCGCCAGCCGCCACAGCGCGCCGAGGTCGGGCTCGGCCGTCCGGCCGGGCTCCGCCCGGACCCCCGGGTTGCCGTCGAAGAGCACGATGGCGGCGCCCACCGCCGGGCCGGAGACCAGGAAGTTCCACATCATCCAGCCGGTGGTGGTGAACCAGAAGAACCGGTCGGCCGGGCCCAGGTCGTGGTGCAGGGCGAGCATCTTCAGGTGTTCCAGCAGGATGCCGCCGTGACCGTGCACGATCGGCTTCGGCAGCCCGGTGGTGCCCGAGGAGTAGAGCACGTACAGCGGGTGGTCGAACGGCACCGGCGTGAACGTCAACGGCTCGTCGGTGGGCGCCGCCAACTCGGCCCAGCTCAGCGCGCCGGCGGGAGCGGGGCCGGTCGGGTCGAGGTAGCCGATGCCGACGGTGTGCCGCAGCGACGGCAGGGCGGCCCGGATCGCGGCGACCTCGGCGCGCCGGTCCACCGGCTTGTCGCCGTACCGGTAGCCGTCGACGGCGACCAGCACGGTCGGTTCGATCTGCTGCCAGCGGTCGGTGACGCTGCGGGTGCCGAACTCCGGCGCGCAGGACGAGAAGATCGCGCCCAGGCTCGCGGTGGCCAGCAGCAGGACGTACGTCTCGGCGATGTTCGGGGCGTACGCCGCCACCCGGTCACCGGCGGTGACGCCGAGCCGGCGCAGCCCGGCCGACACCCGGCGGACCTGTTCGCGCAGCTCTGCGGCGGTCAGCGTGACCGGCGGGCGGGTCTGCCCGTGGGAGATCACCACCGGGTCGTCGTCGGCCCGCCCGGGCATCCGCAGCACGTTCTCCGCGTAGTTGAGCGTGGCGCCGGGGAACCAGCGGGCGCCGGGCATCCGCCGCTGCGCCAGGGTGGCGGTCGGCGGGGTGTGTGCGATCACCTCGAAGTGGTCCCAGATCGAGCGCCAGAACCCGTCCAGATCGGTGGTGGACCAGTGCCACAGCGCGTCGTAGTCGGCGAAGTCCAATCCACGGTGCTCCCGCAGCCAGCGCAGGTAGGCGCCGATCCGGGACCGCTCGAGTACGTCCGTCGGCGGCGCCCACAGCATGTCACCCACTGCTCCACCCTCCCCCTGGCCCGACACGCCACTGTGACTGGGCCGTGGCGCCATCTTGCCCTACCTCGAAGCGCCATTCTGCGCACGGGGTCGGCCGACCGACGCGTGCCCGTCCCACACTCCACCCCGCCACCTCATGTGGGTCAGCCAGCGCGGTGGGCCTGGATGGCGCGGCGGCGGGCGAGCCGGTGCGCCCGGCGGATCTCCGCCTCCCTGTACCGGCGCTCGTCCTCCGCCGTCTCCGGCAGCACCGGGCGGACGGCCCGCGGCGCCCCACCGACGTCCACCCCGACGAACACCAGGTACGCGGTGGCCACCCGGACCGGGGCGTCCTCGGCCGAGTCCCACCGTTCGGCGACCACCCGCACGCCCACCTCCATCGAGGTCTGGCCGGTCCAGTTCACCTGAGCGTGCGCGTGCACGAGGTCGCCGACCCGGACCGCCTCGGAGAAGACGATCTCGTCGATCGCCGCCGTCACCGCGGTTCCGCCGCTGTGTCGCGCGGCGGCGGCCCCGGCCACGTCGTCGACGAACTTCATCAGGACCCCGCCGTGCACGGTGCCGTAGAGGTTCACGTCCACCGCGGTCATGATCTTGCTGAGAGTGACGCGCGAGTACGACGTCGGCTTGCCGGTCGGAGCGGCGGAGAGGTGCTCTGTCATGCCGAAAACGGTACGGTGCGCGGATGCGACATCTCTGGAGCTTCCTCGCCGGGCTGGTGGTGGCGCCCATCACCTGGGTGCTGGTCACACTGGGGCAGGACGGGTCGAGCCGGACGGTCGACCGCTGGGTGGAGATCGGCACGTTCAACACCGCCAACCTGATCGAGCCGGCCGTGTACCTCGGTGTCGGCGGTGTCCTGCTGGGCCTGCTCGGCACGCTGCGCTTCTCGCCGCTGGGCCCGCTGGTGGCCGGGGCGCTGCTGGTCACCCCGTACATCGGGATGTTCGTGGCGCCCTTCTCGACGCGGGACGCGATCCCGCACGAGTGGAAGGTGTTCGGCGACCCGTTGCCGCTGCGGCTGCCCGTGGAGAACGGGACGCTGTTCCTGGTCGGCCTGTTGCTGCTGATGGCGACCTTCAGCAGGCAGCGTTGGCGGCAGTGGCCGAGCCCGGCGACCGATCCGGTCACCGCACCCACCCCCGCGGCGGACGGAGGCCCCCGCACCGAAGAGTTCACCTTGACCGACTGGCCGCCGCCGCAGCCCGCCGAGCGCGACACCGCGCCGCTCACTCTGGGTTACCCGGCCGACTCGACACCCACCGAACCGCTGCCCCGCCGGGTGGGTGGCGAATCACCCTGGTCCGCCCCGCCGCGCGGTCAACCGCGCGCCGAGGACACCACCGAGACCCACTGATCGTCGGGCGGGCCGGGCGACCGGCCCGCCCGCTCTCCTGCAGAGAGCGTCTCTCCTCGCTGACGTTCGGGATGGCGCGGGTGATCTCCTCCGGAGAGCGTCGAGTCCGCGCCTAGTGCAGCGCGACCGCCAGCTCCGGATCGACCGTGCCAAGGCTCGCGCGGGGCACGACGAGGAGCATGACGATCAGCGCGGCGGCCATGCCGCCCGCGATGACGATCGCCATCGGTACGCTCCCGGTCCCGAACAGACCCGCCAACGGCGCCGACACCGCACCGATACCGAACTGCACCGCGCCGAGCAGCGCGGCGGCGGTGCCGGCGGCCTCGCTGTGCCGGCTCATCGCCAGCGCCGGAGCGTTCGGCAGGGCGAGGCCGGCGGCGGCCAGGACCAGCCACAGTGACCCGAGCAGGGTGCCCAGGCCGCCGAAGCCGGTCGCCGCGAACATGACCAGCAGCAGCCCGGCCGCCGTTCCGGCGATCAGGGCGCTGACCAGGATCTGCTGCGGGGTGTAGCGGCGCAGCAGCCGCACGTTGAACTGGGTGGCCCCGATCAGGCCCACCGCGCCGGCCCCGAAGGCCACACCGAACTGCTGCTCGTCGAGGCCGTACTCCTTCTGGAGCACGAACGACGAACCCGAGACGTACGCGAACAGGGCCGCCATCGCCAGGCCGGCGACGAGCACCAGGCCCACGAACGCCCGGTCGTTGAGCAACCCCCGGTAGTCGCGCAGGGTGGCGCTCACCCCGCCGTGCCGCCGACGCGACACCGGCAGGGTCTCCGGCAGCCGGAACGCGGCCACGACGATCAGCAGCGCGCCCAGCACCGCCAGCGCGGCGAAGACGCCCCGCCAGTCGGTCCAGCCCAACAGGCCGCTGCCCAGGGTCGGCGCGAGGATCGGCGCCAGACCCATGACGAGCATCAGCCGGGAGAAGATCCGGGCGAAGGACGCGCCGCTGAACAGGTCGCGGACCACGGCCGTCGCGACCACGGTGGCGGCCGCGACACCGAGCCCCTGGAGTACGCGCAGCCCGCCGAGCACCCCGATGTTGGGCGCGAAGACGCAGAGGACGGACGCCAGGATGTGCGCGGCCAGACCGGCCAGCAGCGGCACCCGCCGCCCGACCACGTCGGAGAGCGGCCCGATCAGCAACTGACCCAAGGCCAGACCGACCAGCGTGCCGGTCAGCGTCAACTGCACCGCGGTCTCGGTGGTCTGTAGACCCGCCGTGATGGCGGGCAGCGCGGGCAGGTACATGTCGATGGTCAACGGCCCGATGGCGATCAGCGCGCCGAGCACGAGGACGAGCTGCGCCCGCTGGCGGTTGGTCATCAGGTCGCCGGGCAACACCTCGTGCGCGACGGCGGAATCGCGTCCGGTCTTCTCCACCAACTGCTTCATCATCTCGATCTCTCTGCGGGATGCGTCGTCACGAACCGCGGCGTGAACGCGAGCGGCCAGGCCCAAGCGCCGGATCGCCGGGCGTCACCGCGAGGGCGTGGACGCGGCAGCAAAGCGGTGGGCGGCGTGGACGTGACGAGGCAGGGGTCGTGGCGGGGGATGGCCGGGTGAATCGATGGTCCGAGGGTGATTCTCTCGCTCGGCAACAGCGCGCCGACGGTTGACGTTCCCGGTGTGTGGGGCGTCACCCCGTCCGGTCGGGCCGCCACGCGCCTCTTCGAGGTTGCCGGAGACGCGCCCGGCGGTCGCCGGATCCACGATCCACCGGGCACCCAGTGAACATTGACGGATACAAGATCGCGTGCTTAGGATCACCACACCGCTACGCAACGCCTCGGGGGTGTCACCGTGCGTCATGGTTTCTCGGCTCGACTCGGTAGGTGGTCAAGCGTCCTGATGGCCGCCGTCATGATGGCCGGCATATTTTCCGCGTCGGCGGCCCAAGCCAGCCCGGCGGCGGATTCAGCAGGTCTGACCGGCGGCATGCACTACCTGATCGACCCGAAGACCGGCGCGGTGGTCTCCGCGCAGCCAATCGGCGACTTCAGCACACTGATCAGCAACACACCCATCTGCACGAACACGTCGTACGCCTGCTACTTCTCCGGTTCGACGCCGTACGCCAACCAGGGCTTCTACGGCTCGGCGGGGACCAAGACCGGCAGCTGGCCCGCGCGTAACGGAGGCAAGAGCGGCAGCTACACCGTGAAGTTCTGCTGGTCCGACGGCGGAACAGTATGCAGCCCGATCTACCCCCCGGGTGCTGTCTGGAGCTACGCCGACGGCCGCCTCCGCACGGGCACCTCCGTCACCATCTACTGAGCCACGTCGAGTGGGCTCCTCCGGCGCTGCGGCTGGCGGCTGGCGGCTGGCGGAGCCCACTCGACGCCCACCCCTCAGCATCGACACGGGCGACGTTCTTATCGGCGTGAGGGTCGACCAGGACGCCCAGCCAGGTCGGCCTGCCAACCTCCCGCACCCGGGGCAACCGGCCGCGCAGCACCAGGCAACCGTCGACGACACCCAACTGTTGGTCGTCGCGGCGCTGCGCGTACCGCTGTGCCCGCCCCTGCCAGATCGCCCCCAGCGCGGCAGCGACGGCGGCGATCGCCGTCACCGCCGCGACGATCCACAGATCTGTGACGTTCGCCGCGACCAGGGCCGCAGGCATCGCCGTCAGCAGCGCGAGCCCGGCGACGCCGAGGATGACCCTGCGGTCGCGCGATCGTCCCGCAACCATGCCACCCGGCTCCTCATCTGGCGACGGCGACCGCCTCACGTGCAGCTGCCGTGGACTGTAGCGTCCGCGGTCTCTTCGCTCGCCAATCGCGCTGCTGAGCACGCCCAGCAGCGTTGAGCCTCGATCGCGTTCAGAGGAACCGCGAACTCTGAGCGTGGTCCTTTTCTTCCGCCGCCTTCAGGCTGCGCCCCAGCCCCAGATCAACCCTTCAGGAGCTGCCGCGCCATGACGATCCGCTGCACCTGGTTGGTGCCCTCGTAGATTTGCGTGATCTTGGCGTCCCGCATCATCCGCTCGACCGGGTAGTCCCGCGTGTAGCCGTAGCCACCGAGCAACTGCACCGCATCCGTGGTGATCTCCATGGCGGCGTCCGAGGCGAAGCACTTCGCCGCCGCGCCGAAGTAGGTGAGATCGGCGTCGCCGCGCTCCGACTTGCCGGCCGCCGCATAGGTGAGCTGCCGGGCCGCCTCCAGCTTCATGCCCATGTCGGCGAGCATGAACTGGATCCCCTGGAACTCGGCGATCGCCTTGCCGAACTGCCGGCGCTCGGCCACGTACCCCTTGGCGTAGTCGAGCGCGCCCTGCGCGATCCCGACCGCCTGCGCGGCGATGGTGACCCGGGTGTGGTCGAGGGTCTTCATGGCGGTGGCGAAGCCGGTGCCCTCCGCCCCGATCATCCGGTCGGCCGGGATCCGCACGTTGTCGAGGTAGACCTCGCGGGTGGGCGAGCCCTTGATGCCGAGCTTCTTCTCCGGCGCACCGAAGCTCACCCCCGGATCGGACTTCTCGACCACGAAGGCCGAGATGCCCCGGGACCGGGCAGCCGGGTCGGTGACGGCGAAGACCGTGTAGAACTCGGACACCCCGGCGTTCGTGATCCAACGCTTCACACCGTTGAGCACCCAGTGATCCCCGTCACGTACGGCCCTGGTGGTCATCGAGGCCGCGTCGCTGCCCGCCTCCGGCTCGGACAGGCAGTACGAGAACATCGCGTCACCGGCCGCGACCGGCGTCAGGTAACGCCTCTTCAGGTCGGCGGAACCGGCGAGCAACAGGGGCATCGTGCCGAGTTTGTTCACCGCCGGGATCAGCGAGGAGGACGCGCAGGCGCGGGCCACCTCCTCGATCACGATGGCGGTGGCCAGCGCATCGGCGCCCGCGCCGCCGAACTCCTCGGGAATGTGCGGGGCGTGGAAGTCGGCAGCCCGCAGCGCGTCGTAGGACGCCTTGGGGAACTCCCCGGTCTCGTCGGCCTCGGCGGCGTGCGGCGCCACCTTCGCGGCACAGACCTCACGCACCGCCTCCCGGATCGCCTCGTGCTCCTCCGGCAACCGGTAGACGTCGAACGACTCCCCTGCGGCCATCTCGGCCCTCCCCTTCACCGCTATCATGCGCAGTCTGTGACGACTCCTGACCGCCGACCGCGCAGACTGAAGACTAGCGACTGCAGTTCAGGTGATGTTACCGGCGCGTAGGTATGGGCAAGATGGTGCACCTAACGCGCTGGGCGATGATGGAGACCGAGACAGTGAGCCAGCCCTCCGGTGCCCCGCCCAGGCGCCGCAGCAGAATGCGACGCGACGACGCGACGCCAGCGCGAGCGGAGAAGACAGGCGTGACGATCCCCTACCCCACCATCCAGCCGACCCCCGCCATCGCCGCGGTGACCCCGCCCTCAGGCGCACCCCGGCCGCGGGTGACGTTCCTGGGGACCGGTTACCTCGGTGCGACGTACGCCATCTGCTACGCGGAGCTGGGGTACGAGGTACTCGGGTTCGACGTCGACGCCGACAAGATCGCCATGCTGAACGCGGGTCAGGTGCCGATCCACGAGCCCGGCCTGGACGAGCTGCTCCGACGCAACCTCGCCGCCGGCCGCCTCCGGTTCAGCACCGACATCGCCGAGACCGCCGACTTCGGTGACGTGCACTTCATCTGCGTCGGCACCCCGCAGCGGGCCGACGGCATGGGCGCCGACCTGTCGTACGTCGAGGCGTCGGTCACCAGCCTCGCGCAGCACCTGACCCGCAAGGCGTTGATCGTCGGCAAGTCCACCGTGCCGGTCGGCACCGCCGAGTGGGTCGAGCAGCTCGTCGGCAAGCACACCCCGGACGACCTGGACGTCGAGGTGGCCTGGAGCCCCGAGTTCCTCCAGGAGGGCTTCGCCGTCGACGACGTCCTGCGACCCAACCGGATCGTGGTCGGTGTCAAGAGCGAGTGGGCCAACGGCATGCTCTACGCCGCGCACAAGGGCGTGTTCGACCTGGCCGCCACGGAGGACCGCGAGGTGCCCCTGGTGGTCACCGACTTCTCCACCGCCGAGCTGGTCAAGGTCGCCGCGAACGCCTTCCTGGCCACCAAGATCTCCTTCATCAACGCGATGGCCGAGGTCTGCGAGGCGTCCGGCGGTGACGTCACCCAGCTGGCCCGCGCGATCGGCTACGACCCGCGGATCGGCAACCGGTTCCTCCAGGCCGGCCTCGGCTTCGGCGGCGCCTGCCTGCCCAAGGACATCCGCGCCTTCCAGGCCCGCGCCCAGGAGCTGGGCGCCGGCGAGGCGCTGCGCTTCCTGCACGAGGTCGACCTGATCAACCTGCGCCGCCGTACCCGGGTGCTCCAGCTCGCCGCGGACCTGCTCGGCCGCCGTTCCGGCCCCGCCGGCCCGGACTTCTCCGGCACCCGCATCGCCGTACTCGGCGCGACCTTCAAGCCCAACACCGACGACGTCCGCGACGCCCCGGCGCTCGCCGTCGCCGCGCTGCTGCACAAGGCCGGCGCCGAGGTGCACGTGTACGACCCGCAGGGCACCGAGAACGCCCGCCGCGCGGTGCCCGAGTTGACCTACGAGAGCGGCATCAACGAGGCGGTCAGCGGCGCCGACCTGGTCTGCGTCCTCACCGAGTGGGCCGACTTCCGCAACGCCGACCCGGTCGCCCTCGGCGAGTTGGTCAGCGGCCGCAAGGTCGTCGACGGCCGCAACTGCCTCGACCCGGCACTGTGGACCCAGGCCGGCTGGGAGTACCGGGGCATGGGTCGCCCCTGACGAAATCGACGCCCACCGGCCGGTCATCGAGCATCTCGATGGCCGGCCGGTGTCGTTGTTTGCCCCGGACCCGCCGACAAGAGTCGAAATCCGCGCCAGCTTTGGGCATGCTGCGACAGTGGGAGTCCACATTGCGGGTGGAGGGGTGTCGTGGCGACCTTTCAATGCTCCTCGTGCGGCCGGGAGATCAAGCCGGCCGTTCGATGCCCGCACTGTGGGGCAGATCAACCACAGTGGGTCGAGCACCTGGCGGACATTGAGCGTTCGATCGCGGAGATGAAGGCGCGCGACGCCGCCATCGCACGCGAGCAACGGCAGATCGCCGCCAAGATGCAGGCAGCGCTCTTCCAGCGGGACATCCTCGCCCACGCCGGCGAGGAGCGGGTCAAGCAGGCCACCCGGCCACGCCGGGTGCTGCGCCGCCGGCCTGGCCGTCGGCCACCGACCGCCGCCACCACCGGCGCGCCGCCCCGGGTGCCCCGCCAGGGCACCCCACCCGCCCCGGAGGATCCGCCGCCGCCACCGAAGGCCAGCTGGCTGGACGCGGACGACCCGCAGCACCCGCCCGAGGCGTCCTCGCGCGAGGTGCAGAACATCCCCCTCGGGCTCGGCGCGCTGCTGCTCGGGGTGGCCGCGGTGGTCTTCGCCGCGGTGGCCACCAGCTCGATGGACGCGCTGGCCCGGCTCGGCATCCTGCTCCTGGCCACCGTGCTGATGCTGCTCGCCCCACCGGCGCTGGCCCGGCGCGGCCTCACCTCGACCGCCGAGACCATCGCCGCGGTCGGCCTGCTGCTGGTGCCGCTCGCCGGCAACGCCCTCTGGGCGGTCGACCGCATCGGCGCCGGCAGCGCCTCCGCCACGGTCTTCGCCGGGGTGATCTTCGCGGTCACCGCCGCCGTCGCACTCGGGTACGCCCGTTGGACCGGCCTGCGCGTGCCCCGCTTCGCCACCGTGCTCGCCGCGCAGCCGGTGCTGCCCCTGCTGGCGTACGACCAGATCAGCGGCCCGGGAGGCTGGGCCCTGGTGCTCGCCCTGGTCGCCCTCGTCAACCTCGGCCTGGCCCGCTCCGGCGTGACCGTCGAACGCCCCGTCCGGCAGGACCTGCCACCGCCGGGCACGCCGTCGACGCCCCGCCAACGCGACGCGGAGGGCCGACCCGAGGGCGACCCGGAGGAGGCCGCCGAGCTGATCGACCCCAGCGCCGGCTCCACCGACCCGCTGCCGACCCGTCCGGTGCCCGGCCTTCGTGAGCTGACCTGGTTGCTGCACGCGGTGGCGGTCGCCGTCTCCCTGGCGTACGCGGTCACCGCCCTGCTGCGGGCGCAGACCGTGCCGACCGCGACCGGCGCCGGGGTGGTGCTGCTGCTGGCCGCCGCCGTCGGGCTGGCCGGCGCGCTGGTGCTGCGTCGCCCGCCGCTACCCGACGTCGCGGCCGGCATCGTCACCCTGGCGGTGATCGGCGCGCTCAGCCGGATCGCCTCGGTGGCGCTCCCCGGCCGGGCGCTGCTGCTGATCGCGGCGGTCATCACGGTGACCGGGCTGGCGGTCCGCGCGGTCCCGGAGGCGGCCCGACGCGGCCCCCAGATCGCCTCGGCGGTGGCGCTGACCGTCAGCGGCCTGGTGGTCGCCGGCGGCGCACTACGCGCCGGGGTGGCCCCGGTCCGGGCGGCGCTGCCAGCGTGGGACGCCGACCTGAGCCGGTACCCGAGCGAGTTGGCCGCCGCCGTCGGGCCGACCACCTGGCAGCTCGCGGGCGCCGCCTTCCTGCTCACCATCGCTGCGGTGCTGGCCCTGCCCACCGAGATCCGCCGCGAGTTCGCGGTCGCCGGCGCGGCGCTGACCGCGCTCGCCGTCCCGGCCTCGTTCGGTCTCGGCTGGTCGGTGGCACCCTGGCCGATGGTGGTCACCGCGATCGGCATCGGGGTCATCGGGCTCTCCGCCCGCACCGACCGGGCCGCGGCGGCACACGCCATCGGGGCGGCCGTCGTGGGCCTGTTCGGCGCGGGAGCCAGCCTGGCCAGCCCCACCCTCACCGCCGCGGTCCTGATCACCCTGTTCGTGGCCGGCACGCTGGTCGCGTTGGCGCCACGGGTCCGGATCGCCTCGGCCGCCTCCGACACGGTCACCGCCTGGGCCGCCGGAGGGGCCGCGTTCGCGCTGCCCGGGGCGGTGGCCGCGTTCGTGGCCGCCACCATGCCGCGCGACCCGACCCCCACTCCGGCCAGCCTTCGGGAGGTGACCGTCCCGGTCCTGGCGGCCAGCTTCCTGGCGGTCTGTGTGACCCTCGGCTACGCCGCCGTCGTGCAGGTCTCCCAACGCCGCATCCCGGTGCCGCTGTCGGTGGGCACCGGTCTGGGCGCGCTGATGGTCACCGCCGCCGCGTTCGGGGCGCCCGGCGCGACCGTCGCCGACGCCTGGGTGGGCGCGCTCCTGCTGGTCGCGGCAGTGCTGCTGTTCCTGGCCCCGTCCATCGACGCCGGCCGTCGAGCCGACCTCACCCTCGACGGCTCGGACCTGGCCGCCGCGGCGGTCACCACCGCCCTGGTCGCCACACTGGTGCGGATCGGGGCCGTACTCGCCCCGGGCGGGCAGTTGGCGGTGGCCGCCGCCCTGATGCTGGTGGTCGCCGTGGGCGCCCGCAGCATGCCGGAGGAGTGGCGGCGCGGTCCGATCCTCGGCCTCGCCGTCGGCGGCGCCCTCGTCGGCGTACTCGCCGGCTGGTCGGCCGTGCGCGGTGGGGTCGGCGTGCTCGCCACGCCCGGCCCGATCTGGCGGGGCGACCTGGGCGACTGGCCGGCCGCCCCGGTCGGCGGCGCCACCTGGCAGGCTCCCGTCGCGCTGGCGCTGCTGGCCCTCGCCGCCGGCATCCTGCTCCCCCCGCCCTGGCGCTGGGACGTGTCCGGCGTGGCGGTGGTGCTCGCCACCATCGGCGCGCCCGCCGCATTCGACCTGCCCTGGTGGTCACCGGTCCTGGTCGGCGGCATGGTCGCCACCGTGTTCGGCATGGCCGCGGTGGCCACCGAGGAGGCCCGCGCCGGGCTGTCCCGGGCCACCGTGGCCGGGGTCGTCGCCTTGCACACCGCCGGAGCCGGACTGGTCCGACCGTGGACCACGGCGTTGGCGCTGGGCAGCATCGCGCTGATCGGCGTGGTGGTGGCCACGCTGGCCCGCGTCCTCGCCGGCCCGCAGGTCGGCGACATCGACACCGAGGGAATGCCGCCGCACCTGGCGCAGATCGGCGGTGCGGCGATCGGCGCCGCGCTGCTGGCCCTACCCGGCGCGGTGGCGGCGCTGTCCGCCGAGTTCGAACACTCGGCGCAGGTGGTGCTGACGTCCGCGCTGGCCGCCACCAGCCTCGGCCTGGCCGCCGTCGCCGCGGTCCGCCGGCAGGTGCCGCAATACCTGCCCTGGGTCAGCGTGGCGGTGGTCGGCGGGGCCACCATCAGCGCCCTCGCCGCCATCCCCACCGGCCTCGCCGCGGGCGTCTACGCGGCAGCCGCCGCCCTGCTCGGCGTGTTGGCCGAGCTGATCCGGGCGGCCACCGTGCCCCCCACCGGCTCCGCTCAGCCGGTGCGGCGCTGGGCGGTACGACTCGACGGCGCGCTACGCCGACTGCCCGACGACCCGGAGCGACGGCGGTGGCGGGTCAACCCGGCCGCCGGTGCGTTGGCCGCGGCGGCCCTGCCGACCGCGCTGGCGCTCGCCTCGATCGCACCCGCGCTGGTCGCCGCCCTGGTCGAGCCGCACCGCACGCTGACCCGGATCTGGCAGGGCCCACCCCCGGAACTGCTCACCCCGCCCCCGGACGTGGTGGACCCCACCCACGTGCTCACGGCGCTGCTGCTCACCGCGACGGCGGCACTCGCCGCCACCGGTTTCAGCGGAGGTCGACGCTCCCGTGCCGTGCCGGTGGTGCTGCCCGGGGCCGCCGTCACGCTGCTGATCGCGCCGATCGCGCTGGGCAGCGGTTGGCCGGCGAGCACCCTCGCGGCGCTGTCCGTCTTCACCATCGCGATGCTCGGTCTCGCGCTGACCCCACCACCGCCGCTGGTCGAGCCGGCCCGCTCGCTGCGGCTGGCCCGGGTCCTGGTGTTCGTCATCGGGTTGGCGGCCGGCGGCGCCGGGCTGGCCGGCAGCCTCGCCGCCCGCGAGCTGACCCTGTTCACTCTCGGCGGGGCGGTCGGCGTGGGCGTGGTGGCGGCCCTGTTCGGGACCACCCAGCGGGCCCGCATCCTCGGCTGGCTCTTCGCCTCGTTGATGGCGCAACTCTTCGTCCTCACCGCCGGCCTGGTCGCCGGGTTGGCCGCGGTCTGGTCGGCGTTCGGGGTGCTCGCGGTCGGAGCGGCCCTGCAGGTGTTCGCGGCGGTCCTGCCCCGGCTGCGCCAACCGGAGGCGCAGCGGGAGGCCGCCACGGTGCAGTGGAGCGGCTACGCCGCCGCCCTGATCGCACTGGCCCTCGCCTTCGACTCGCCCCGACACATCGCCGCCCTGCTGGCCGCCTGGGGTGCTGTCCTCGGCGTGGCGGCGACCCGGCCCGGCCGCCGGCCGGTGGAACGCCGGATCCTGTTCTGGGCGGTGGTGGTCTGCGAGATCACCGCATGGTGGATCCTGATGCGCGTCGCCGACGTGGCGCTGCCCGAGGCGTACACGCTGCCGTTCGCCGCGCTGGCCCTCCTCGTGGGAGTCCTGGAGCTGCGCCACCGGCCCGACCTGAGCAGCTGGGTGGCGTACGGTCCGGCGCTGGTCGCCGCATTCGTACCGACGCTGGCCATCGTGCTGGCCACCGAGTCCAGCACGATGCGGCAGATGCTGCTGCTGCTCGGCGCGGTCGCGGTGCTGATCTTCGGATCGTCCAGTCGGCAGCAGGCGCCGGTGATCGTCGGCGCGTCGGTCACCGCGATAACCGCGATCCACGCCCTGTTCAGCCTCGGCCCATGGCTGGCGCTGATCCCGGTGGGCATCCTGCTGCTGGTCCTTGGCGCGAGCAACGAACGCCGCCGCCGAGCCCAAGAACGCCTACAAACCGCCCTACGCGGAATGAGATGAGACGGAAGCCCGATCGACCCCCTTTGAACTCGGGGCGCGCGGGCGTGAACCGAGCCCGCGAGTCGACCTTGCGCGATCTTGCACTTTCTGTCGCGGCATAAGGCGTGAACGCCGCAAAGCGGCATGCCAAAGTGCAAGATCGCGGGGGCGGGGGGGTGGGGTAGGGCGGGACGGGGGTGGGGTGGGGGTGGGGACTAGGGCAGGGTGGCTTGGAGGGCGGCTTCCTTGGTTGCCACCAGCTTTTCCAGGTCCTGCTGGTAGGTCGCCATCTTGGCGCGCAGGTCCTCGTCGGCCGCGCCGAGGATGCGGACGGCGAGCAGGCCCGCGTTGCGGGCGTTGCCGATCGACACGGTGGCGACCGGGATCCCGGCCGGCATCTGCACGATGGACAGCAGCGAATCCATGCCGTCGAGGTGCTTCAGCGGCACCGGCACGCCGATCACCGGCAGCGGCGTCACCGAGGCGACCATGCCCGGCAGCGCGGCGGCACCCCCGGCCCCAGCGATGATCACCTTGAGGCCCCGGTCGGCGGCGTCCCGGCCGTACTCGATCATCGCGACCGGCGTCCGGTGTGCCGAGATCACGCGCACCTCGTACGCCACCCCGAAGTCGTCAAGCACCTCGGCGGCGGCCCGCATGGTCGGCCAGTCCGAATCGCTGCCCATGATCAGCCCAACCGTGCTCACTGCCGCCCTCTCGTCGTTCCCGACCGCGTCGCTGTTGCCGACCGCGTCGCTGTTGCCGACCGCGTCGCTCACTCGTGCCCCTCGCGCAGCCAACGCGCGGCTCGCGCGGCCCGTGCCCGCAGGTCGTCCAGGTCCTCGCCGAGCACCGTGACGTGCCCGATCTTGCGGCCGGGTCGCACCTGCTTGCCGTACAGGTGCACCTTGGCACCCGGCTCGGCGGCGAAGAGATGGTGCAACCGCTCGTCGATCGAGATCCCGCCCGGCTCACCGCCGAGCACGTTCGCCGACACCACCACCGGGGCGGCCAGCGCGGTGTCCCCCATCGGGTAGTCCAGCACCGCCCGCAGGTGCTGCTCGAACTGCGAGGTGCGAGCACCCTCGATGGTCCAGTGCCCGGAGTTGTGCGGGCGCATCGCCAGCTCGTTGACGACGATCGCGGGCCGGCCGGCGGCGTCGCGGACCTCGAACAGCTCCACCGCCAGCAGCCCGATCACACCGAGCGCGGTGGCCAGGTCGATGGCGAGTTGCTGCGCCGAAACCGCCAACTCCTCGTCCAGGCCGGGCGCCGGGGCCAGCACCTCGACGTTGATGCCGTCCCGCTGCACCGTCTCGACCACCGGGTACGCGGCCACCTGACCGAACGGCGAACGGGCCACCTGCACGGCCAACTCCCGCCGCAACGGCACCCGTTCCTCGACGATCAACCGGGTGCCGCCGGCGAGCAACGTGGCCGCCAACTCGGTGGCCTGCGCGGCGTCGTCGACCATCCAGACGCCCCGGCCGTCGTAGCCGCCCCGGGCCGCCTTGAGCACGACCGGCCAGCCGACCTGCTCGCCGAAGCCGACCAGGTCGGCGGGCTCACCGACCGGCCGCCACACCGGGTTGGGCGCGCCCAACTCGGTCAGGCGTTCCCGCATGGCCTGCTTGTCCTGGGCGAACAGCAGGGCGTCCGCGGGCGGGTACAGGGTCACCCCTTCCGCCGCCAGCGTGCGGATGTGCTCGGACGGCACATGCTCGTGGTCGAAGGTGACGACATCGCAGCCCTTGGCGAAGGTGCGCAGGGCGGCCAGGTCGGTGTGGTCGCCGTACTGGACGTCGGCGGCGACCAGCGCCGCGCCGTCGTCGGGGGCGGTTGCGAGCACACGCAGTGACTGGCCGAGGGCGATCGCGGCCTGGTGGGTCATCCGGGCCAACTGGCCGCCACCCACCATGCCGACAACTGGCAGACCGGTACGGGAATCCATAGCGCGGCCAGCCTATCCGGGCCGCCGACGGGCCCACCCGGAGGGCTGGTGACCCGCCTCGGCGGCGTGGGAGAGGGCACCCGGCGGGTGACGCGGGCGACTACCGGGCGTGGCGGTGCACTCAGCTCAGCTCGGCGACCAGGTCCTCGACCGAGGTGACCGGCCGCTGGCAGACGAAGCCCCGGCAGACGTACGCGGCGGACCGCCCGTCGACCAGCGGACGGTCGGCGAGCAGCGGCACTCCCGGCTGGTCCGGCCGCCCGGCGACGACCACCGCCCCGGGCGGAGCGTGCCGGCGGGCGGCGGCCACCAGCGGGTCACCGGCCGGGTCTTCGGTGGCCACGGCGATCTCGTACGGCCCGGAGAGCAACGCCTCGCCGACCATGGCCGCGTACCCGGTGAACCGGGGGTGCCGCCCGACGATCGGTGCGACAGTGCCGAGGGCGGCTTCGGCGGCCTCCCGGTAGCGCGTCTCCCCGGTCAGCGCCGTGTACGCCACCAGCCCGGCGATTAACGCCGACCGGCCGGACGGGGTGGCGTTGTCGGTCGGGTCGGCCGGCCGGGCGACCAGCCGCTCCGCGTCGTCGGCGGTGTCGTAGAAGGCGCCGCCGGGCGCGGCGAAGTGCGCCAGGGCGGTGTCCAACAGTTCGCCGGCCAGGGCGAGCCAGCGGCCCTCGCCGGTGAGCTGGTGCAGCGCGCAGAATGCCTCGGCCACGCAGCCGTAGTCCTCCAGGACACCGGCCGGCTCGCCGACCCTGCCGTCCCGGGAGACCCGACGCAGCCGGCCGTCGACCAGGTGCACGCTGGCCAGGTGTTCGGCGGCCTGGCGCATCGCCCCGTCGGCGACGATGGTCACGCCGTCCATGAGGTTGGCGTCCTCGTCCTGCGGGGACGCGTAGAGGGCGGCGACCTGCTGGAACTCGGCGATGGCGGTGATCGCCAAACCGTTCCAGGCGGCCACCACCTTGTCGTCGAGGGCCGGCTGCGGGCGGGTGTCCCGGGCGGCCAGCAGCCGACCGACCACCTGCTGCCAACGGGCACGCACCTCGGGCGCGGCATCGTCCACGTCCCGGGCGAGCCGGAGCACGCTCATGCCCTTCTCGAAGGTCCCCTCGTCGGTCACGGTGAACAGGTCGGCGGCGAACCGGCCGTCCTGCTCGCCCAACGCCTCGACGAGTTGGGCGGGCGTCCAGGCATAGGTGAGCCCCTCGACGCCCTCGGTGTCGGCGTCCAGTGCGGACGCGAACCCCTGCCCCGGCCGGTGCAGCTCGTCGGCGAGGAACCGGGCGGTGTCCCGGGCCACCCGGCGGGCCAGCGGGTCGCCGGTGAGTCGCCACAGCTGGGTGTAGACCCGCAGCAGCAGCGCGTTGTCGTAGAGCATCTTCTCGAAGTGCGGCACCGTCCAGTGCGCGTCCACCGAATACCTGGCGAAGCCGCCCGCCAGCTGGTCGTAGATGCCGCCGCGGGCCATCGCCTCAGCGGTGTGCCGGGTGACCTCCAGGCTGCCCGGGTCGCCGGTGCGCTGGTGGTGGCGCAGCAGGAAGAGCAGGTTCATGTGCGGTGGAAACTTCGGGGCGCCGCCGAACCCGCCGTTCGTCGCGTCGTACTCGCTGGCCAGTTTGGTGGCCGCCGCGTCGAGCAACGCCGCGTCCAGCGGGGCGGTGGGGCCGCCCACGGCCTGCGCGCCGCCGATCGCCTCGACCACGGCGGCGCCCTGACCCAGCACCGCCTCGCGCTGCTCCCGCCAGGCGGTGGCGACCGACTGGAGCAACTGGACGAAGTTGGGTCGCGGGAAATAGGTGCCGCAGAAGAACGGGGTGCCGTCCGGGGTGGCGAAGACGGTCATCGGCCAACCACCCTGGCCGGTCATCGCCTGGGTCGCGGTCATGTAGACCGCGTCCACGTCCGGGCGCTCCTCACGATCCACCTTGATCGACACGAAGTTGTCGTTCATCAGGGCGCCGACCTGGGCGTTCTCGAACGACTCGTGCGCCATGACGTGACACCAGTGGCAAGCCGCGTAGCCGACCGAGATGAGCACCGGAACGTCCCGACGCTTCGCCTCGGCGAACGCCTCGTCCGACCAGGGCCACCAGTCGACCGGGTTGTCGGCGTGCTGGAGCAGGTACGGACTTGTGGCGTCGGCGAGTCGGTTCACCTGACGACCATAGCCAGCCCCGGCGCAGACCGCGCGGGCTCCACCCGGACGGTCGCCCGCCCGCCTCCGGTCCGGGCCGCCACGGCCCGGACCGGAGACCCGTCAGCCCTTCTTGAGCCGGACCACGGCGGTGTCGGCGTCGCCGACGAAGACGTCGTACGTGGTGTCGTAGGAGGTGGCGTTCGCGGACACCGTCACGGCACCGGGCCGGAACGGGACCGCTGTGAACGTGGATGTGCTGGACGTCCAGGCGATCGGCGCGCCGGGAGTGCAGGCCGCCTCCGCCCGGACGGTGCCCTCGGCCCGCTGACCATGCCACGTCTGGGTGACGCTGCCCTCCACGTACACCGTGGCCGGTGCGGTGCAGGTGACCGTGCCGTGCACCGTCACCTCGCCGGCCCGGGTGTCGATCGTGCCCGACCCGGCCACGTCGACGCCGACGACGAGGACCGGGGGTGCCGGCGGGTTGGTGACGTGCACCTCACCGCGCGCCGAACCGGTGCTGTAGGTGCAGCGCTGCTCGAAGGTGGCGTCGAAACGCTCCAGATAGCCGTGCGGGCCCCAGGAGATGTCGGTGACGGTGAACGTGCCGGTCTGCCCGAACGAACAGATTCGGTCCGCACCGGTCAGGGCGATGCCGGGCAGAGAACTCTCGTAGGTGTTCTCGGTGGCGCCGGTGTAGGTGCCAACGGCCAGCGGCTGGCCGACGGGCGCGCTCAACTCGATGGTCCATGGGCCGGTGGGCGGGTCGAAGACCTGGACGGTGAGGTGGTTCGTCGTGCCCCAGACGTTGAAGCCGTCCCCGGAGGCGGTGGCGAACGAGAAGTTGCCGCCCTCGGTGACCGGGTCGTCCGGATCACCGGTGACCGTCAGCGAGGCGGACTGAGGTGCCTTGGCCTGTGCGGGTGCGGCGACGGCCAGCGCGCCAAACGCCGCGACGGCCAGCGCGAGCGCGGCACCGAGGATGGGACGTTTCCCGGAGAGTCGCATGATGTCCCTTCGAGAGAGGACGTGGAAGATCAACGCATCCACGCAGATCAATCGACTCTAAGGGGTTGGCGGCCGGATGGCCGCCCCGTCCGAAACCGATCAGGCGAGGTCGCCCCGACTGCTCAGGAGGCGCCGTCGGCGCGGAGCCGGAACACGTTCGACTCCGCCGAGTCGCGCAGCGACCCCAGCACCGCACCGATCTTGTCGGCCGGCATCGGCTTGAAGAAGTGGTAGCCCTGCGCAGAGGTGCACCCCAGCTCGGCCAGGGCCATCCGCTGCTCGGCGGTCTCCACGCCTTCGGCGACCACCCGCAGCCCCAACTCGTGGGCGAGGCCCACGGTCGTCCGGACGATCGCCGCGGCCTCCGGCGAGTCGGCCATCCGGATCACGAACGAGCGGTCCACCTTCAACTCGTCCACCGCGATGCGGGTGAGGAAGGTCAGTGACGAGAAGCCGGTGCCGAAGTCGTCGACCGCGAGTTGCACGCCCATCGAACGGAGCGTCGCCAACACCTCGTCGATGACCTCCAGCTCGCTCATCACCACGGTCTCGGTGATCTCCAGGACCAGCCGGCGCGGGGGCACCTGGTGTCGGCGCAGCGCCTCGGCGATCTCCGCCGGCAACCGGGGGTCGAGCAGGCTGCGCGCCGACAGGTTGACCGAGATCGGAACGTCCAGCCCCTCCCGGGCCCAGCTGGCGGCCACGCTGAGCGCCTTGTTCAGCACGTAGCGGGTGAAGGTGCCGAGCTGCTCGCTGTTTTCCACCGGCCGGATGAAGTCGGCGGGGTTCAGCCACCCCCGGCGGGGGTGCTGCCAACGGATCAGCGCCTCCACCCCGGTGGGCGCACCCGTCGCCAGGTCGACCGCCGGCTGCAACGCCAGCACCAGCTGGTCGTCGACCTTCAACGCCTCCCGCAACTCGGCCAGCAGGGCGAGCTGATCGGTGCTGGCCGCGTCGCGGGCGCCGTCGTACGCGGCGACGTTGCCGCCGCCCTCCTTGGCCTGGTACATCGCGATGTCGGCCCGACGCAGCAGCTCGGTCAGGTCCGCGGTGCCTGCGGCGGCCACCACCACCCCGACCGAGACCTCGATGGACATCCGTACGCCGGCCACCTCGGTCGGCGCGGCCAGCCGCTCGGCGATCTCACGGGCCTGGCGCAGGGCGTGGGCCATCGGGGCGGCCCGATCGCCGAGCACCGGCACCGCCGTGAGCAGCAGGGCGAACTCGTCGCCGCCGAGCCGGCCGAGCAGGTCGCCGGAACGGACCAGCGCGTTGAGTCGGTTCGCGGTCAGCCGCAGCAGCTGGTCACCCGCGGCGTGGCCGAGGGTGTCGTTGACTTCCTTGAACTGGTTGATGTCCAGCAACAGCAGCGCCACCGGGTGATCGTGGCCGAGCTGACGCAGCGACTGATCACCCTTGCTGAGCATCGCCGCCCGGTTGGCCAGCCCGGTGAGTGGGTCGTGCACCGCCTCGTACGACGAACGGGCGGTCACCAGCCGCAGCTCGTGGTGGGTCGCGGCGTCGTGCAGCGCGGCGGCGAGCGCGTCGCCGAACGCGGCCACCGCGTCGCGTTCCCGGGCCGTGGGCGGCGCCGAGCGGGGGAACCGCACCCGCAGTCGCCCGACCGGCGCGGCGCCGACCGCCAGCGTCCGGCTCAGCTCGTGCTCGTCCGGCTCGGACTCGTCCGGGGGGCCCGCCTCCCGGTCGACGAGTTGACCGCTGGCGTCGCCCCGGTAGCGGTGCCACCGGCCGTCGGCCCGAGCCACGTCGACGTCCACCAGTTCGGCGTTGAACAGCGTCAGCGCCCCGGTTACCGCCGCGCTGGCCACGCCCCGCTCGTCGAGCTGGTTGAGGGCCGCGGTGGCCTCGGCGAAGGCGCGCCAGGTGCGGCGCTCCTGATCGGAGCGCAGCCGGTAACGGTAGGTCTGTTGCAGCAGCCACAGCAGCGGCGGCAACAACAGCAGCCAGCGCGGGTCCAGCTCCAGCAGGGCGACCACGACGAGGCCGACGGCCACGTTGCCGACGAACATCAGCAGCTTGCCGCGCAGCGCGGCGAGCAGCGGCGGCCCGATCGGCAGCCCGTGTCGCAGGCTCAGCGTCACGCCGCCCAGCCAGGCGGTCACCAGGAGGTAGGTCACCGAACCGGCGATCACGGCCAGCGCCAGCATCGGGGTGGGTGGGGAGAGCAGTGGTCGCCCCAGTGCGGTGGTCACGGACACGGCCAGTGCCGACGCGGAAGCCAGCGACGCGGCGATCCGGAGGATCTCCAGGGCCGGACGGCGGTCGCTGTGCAGGGACAGCATCGTCCAGGCCAGCCCGGTGCCGAGCAGCGTGGCGGACGGGAGCCAACCGGCGGGGGTCAGGTAGAGACAGACGATCAGCGCGGCCTCGCCCCAGGTGATGCTGACCATGCCGGCGGCCGAACGGAACCGCAGTCGGGCGAGCTGGGCCAGGGCGAGGACGGCCACAGCGATGCCGAAGCGGGCCGGACCGCCGAGGGGGTCGTCGGCCGGCAGCCGGACCGGGAGGGTCAACCCGACCGCGGCGGCGGCCAGGGCGGTCAGCGTCACGGCGGCGGTGAGCACGAGCAGCCGGCCCGGAGTGCCACGCACCCCGAGCCGATCGAACGGGTCGCCGGTCGGACCGGAGGTCATCGACCTCCCCCGTCAGCCGACCGACCGACGTCGCGGCGGGCGGCCGGTGCTGTGCTGGTCATCGGCGCCCCCTCCCGCACACGGCTCGGAGACTTTTGGTCCCCCCGGCGGAAGGCTAAGCCAAACCGGGTGGTCGCAACAGGGGGCGACCACCCGGTTCGGCGTGAATCATGCGCGGACTACCCGTTCAGGTGCTGCTGGTGCCCGTTGGGAGCGGGCGTGGATGAATCACGCCCGTCGGTCCCGTCTGTCGGATCGACGACTGAGGCGTCGGCCCTGGTCGGATCGGCCGCCCGCGACTGCTGCGGGAAACGGTCCGGCAGGCGACGCAGCCGAGCGTTCATGTTGCG
This sequence comes from Micromonospora sp. NPDC049645, assembly GCF_040675155.1. Taxonomy (NCBI): domain Bacteria; kingdom Bacillati; phylum Actinomycetota; class Actinomycetes; order Micromonosporales; family Micromonosporaceae; genus Micromonospora; species Micromonospora sp. NPDC049645. Next base: position 1,109,507 of record NZ_JBFAOI010000001.1, on the reverse strand, counting down.
GATCAGCAGGATGGTCGCGGTGGCCAGCAGCAGGATGAGGAAGAGGCCCATCGGCCCGGCCAGGCCACCCGTGCGGGTGTCCCCGAAGTTGTTCTCCGCGAGCACCTGTGCAGCGGTCAGCATGGCGTTCCTCCGTTGTGCGGTTGGTAACCAGGGTAGCCCCGCCCAGGATCAGCGTGCGTGCGCCGTCTCCCGCACTCCGGCGAAGAGATCGGACTCCGGCAGCGGGCTGTCGACCATCGAGCGGGCCAGTTGGTAATCCTCGGTCGGCCAGGCGCTCTGCTGCAACTCCATCGGCACGTGGAACCAGAAGCCGTCCGGGTCGACCTGGGTGGCGTGGGCGCGCAGCGCGTCGTCGCGGACCGTGAAGTATTCGGCGCACTCCACCCGGGTGGTGATCCGGGGCCCCTTGTCGGGCCGGTCCTCCCAGCGCTTGAGCCACTCCTCGTAGGGCGACTCCAGACCGGCGGCCAGCATGCCCTCGTGCAAGGCCATGATTTTGGCCTTGGAGAAGCCGATGTCGTAGTAGAGCTTCAGCGGCTGCCAGGGTGCGCCCAGCTCCGGGTAGCGCTCCGGATCACCGGCGGCCTCGAAGGCGGCCACGCTCACGTTGTGGCACATGATGTGGTCCGGGTGCGGGTAGCCGCCCTCCTCGTCGTACGTGGTCACGACGTGCGGGCGGAACTCGCGCATCAGCCGCACCAGTGGGCCCGCGGCGACCTCGACGTCCTGCAGGGCGAAACAGCCCTCGGGCAGCGGCGGCAGCGGGTCGCCCTCGGGCAGGCCCGAGTCGACGAAACCGAGCCAGGCCTGGTCGACGCCGAGGATGGCCCGTGCGGCGTCCATCTCGGCACGCCGGATCTCGGCGATGTTGGCCCACACGTCGGGCCGGTCCAGCTTGGGGTTGAGCACGCTCCCGCGCTCGCCGCCCGTGCACGTCACGACCAGGACGTCCACCCCCTGGGCGACATACTTCGCCGTCGTCGCCGCGCCCTTGCTCGACTCGTCGTCCGGGTGCGCGTGCACGGCCATGAGACGCAGTTGCTCTGCCAACTTCGGCGCTCCTCGTCTGTGCCGGACGGTGGACCCGACCGGGCTCGACCGGCTGACCTGCCGGGATCTTTCCTCACCGCTCGCTGTCGCGGGCCACCGGCGCAGGGCATGACCTGCCATTCCTGCCGCTGGACGGGGTGGGAGGATGGGACTCTGTCATTCTTGCCGATGCCGCCGACAACAACGCCAGGAGATACCCGCCGGTGACCGAGACGCACGCCACAATTTCACCAGGCGCGCCGGTATTCCCGGCCGGGCGCTACGGCCGCCGTCGAGCGCCGGGCGGAAAGCGCCGCCGTACGCTGCTCGCCGCGCTGGTACTGCTGGCGCTCGTGGCGACGCTGACCGCGATCTCGATCCGGCTCTACCGCCAGTACGGCGATCCGGTCTATGACGCCCAGGTGATCACTTATACCGACATCACGGATAACCAGGTACTTGTCGACTTCCGGGTGACCGTGCCGCCGGGTGGATCGGCGGTCTGCGTGCTGCGCGCCCGGGACCGTTCCGGCGCCGAGGTGGCCCGGGAACAGGTCACCGTGAGCGCCGGTCCGGGCGACCGGCACGTCACGACCCGGCACCGCCTGGCCACCACCGCGCGGCCGTTCATCGGCGAGGTCCTGCGCTGTCAACAGGCACCCTGAGCTGCGCGAACAGCATCAGCGACGAGGTCTGCCGAGCGCCTACCCCGGGTGTCGGATCCGAACACCGGCGGTGATGGCCGACACGCTGTGTCGTACCGCACTGGTAACTTGGTAGTTCACCTGTCAGCCAGCCACGCACAACTGAGGAGAACGCCTGTGTCCACTGGCAACGAGGCGCCCGCCACCTGGCTGTCGCAGGACGCGTACGACCGCCTCCAGGCCGAGCTCGACGAGCACATCGCCAACCGTCCGGCGATCGCCGCCGAGATCAACGCTCGGCGCGAGGAGGGCGACCTGCGGGAGAACGGCGGCTACCACGCCGCCCGCGAGGAGCAGGGCAAGGCCGAGGGTCGCATCCGCTACCTACAGGAGTTGCTGCGCACCGCGAAGGTCGGCGAGGCTCCCAGCGCCGACGCGGTGTCGCCCGGCATGGTGGTGACGATCTACTTCGACGACGACACCGACGACACCGAGACGTTCCTGCTCGGCTCCCGGGAGATCGCGGCCACCACCGACCTGACCGTCTACAGCCCCGAGTCCGCGCTCGGCAAGGCCATCCTCGGCGGCCGACCGGGGCAGACCTGCACCTACACGGCACCCAGCGGCGCCGACATCAAGGTGACAGTGGTCAGCTTCGAGCCGTTCTCCGGCTGACGGTCGCCGACCGCGCGACCCGCCATCGGCCGGGCCGACCGACGCCGGCAACCGCCCCCACCGCAGCACATCCGAGGCATGGCACCCACCGGGGTGTCACGCCTCGGCCGCGAAGACCACCTGATAGCCGCTGGCCCGCAACGCGCTGATCAGGGTGTCCGAGTGCTCGACACCGCGGGTCTCCACCGACAGCGCCACCTCCACCTCGCCGAGGCCGAGGTGCGCGTCGGCCCGCTGGTGCACAACGTCCACCACGTTGGCCCGATGCTGGGCGATCTGGCTGAGCAACGACGCGAGTTGCCCCGGCCGATCCGCGCAGCGGACGCTCACCCGCAGAAAGCGACCCGCCGCGGCCAACCCGTGCTCGATCACCCGCAGCATCAGCAACGGGTCGATGTTGCCGCCGGAGAGCACCGCGACCACCGGCGTCGCCACCTTGACCACGCCGGCCAGCAGGGCGGCGACGCCGACCGCCCCGGCCGGCTCGACCACCTGCTTGCCGCGCTCCAGCAGCATCAGCAGGGCCCGGGAGATGTCCTCCTCGGAGACCGTGACGACCTGGTCGACCAGCTCGCGCACATGGGTGAAGGTGATCTCCCCCGGCCGGCCGACCGCGATGCCGTCGGCGATGGTGGCGAAGGCGGGCAGCCGGACCGGCTGCCCGGCCTCCAGTGACGGCGGAAAAGCCGCCGCGCCGGCCGCCTGGACGCCGATGATCCGGACGTCCGGGCGCAACGCCTTCACGGCCACCGCCATCCCCGAGATCAGACCTCCGCCACCCACACCGGTGATGATCGTCTTCACCTCCGGGCACTGTTCGAGGATCTCCAGTGCCACCGTGCCCTGCCCGGCGATCACGTCCGGGTGGTCGAACGGGTGGATCAGCACCGCACCGGTCCGCTCGGCGTACGTGTGCGCGGCGACCAGCGACTCGTCGACGGTGTTGCCGGCCAACTCGACCTGCGCTCCGTACGCCTTGGTGGCTGCCACCTTCGGCAGCGGCGCGTTGACCGGCATGAAGACGGTGGCGTGCGTCCCGACCAGTCCGGCGGCGAGTGCCACGCCCTGCGCGTGGTTGCCCGCGCTCGCGGCGACCACACCGCGCTCCCGCTCGGCGGCCGACAACCGGGAGATCCGCACGTACGCGCCGCGCACCTTGTACGAGCCGGCGCGCTGCACGTTCTCGCACTTGAGCCAGGTCGGGCCGCCCAGCGCCTGGGTGAGTGGGCGGGAGGGCTCCAGCGGGGTGGTGCGGGTGACGCCAGCTAGCAACTTCCGTGCGGCCCGCACGTCGTCGAGACCGACCAGTTCCGTCATGCCCCGATCGTGCCACCCGCCACCGGAGTCCTCAGCGGCGACACCGGCGCGCACACCGCCATCGAGCACGACGGCGGTAGGCCGACAGGGGTACGACGGCCGCGCGCACCGCCACCGGTCAGGCGGTGGCCGGTGAACCCGTGCCGACCCGGGGGTAGCCGGGAGCGTGACGCGTCCACGGGGCGGTCATCTCGAACTGGCCGGCCACCCCGAGCAACAGCAGCTCCGAGCCGGGCGGCCCGACCAGTTGCACGGCGACCGGCAGCCCGTCCGGGCGGCGGCCGACCGGCACCACGACCGCCGGCAGGCCGGCGATGTTCCAGGGTGCGGCGTACGGGGCGTACCGGATGTTGGCTGTCATGTTCGCCCGCCAGGACCGGTCCGACCAGCGTGCCGCCTCCGGCGGCGCGGTGGCCAGCGCCGGGGTGAGCAGCAGATCGACCGAGTGGTCGGTGAAGAAGTCGACCGACCGTTGCCGCCAGGCGGCCCGGTCGGCCTCCCGCACGTAGCCGCGACGCTGCGCCCACTCGCCCAGCGCGACGTGCCGCCGGGTACGCCGTTGCAGACCACGCCGGTCCAGTCCGGAAGCCCGGACGTCGGTGGCGGCGGCGGCGAACCAGGTGGCGATGCCCTGTAGGCCGAGCGCGGTGGGGTAGACCGGATCAGCCGGCACCGTGTCGTGCCCGGCGGCGGCGAGCAGCCGACCGGCGGCGGCGACCGCGTCCCGGTTGGGTGCGTCCGGTGCGACGCCGCGCACCGGGGAGCGCAGCGAGACACCCACCCGCAGGCGCTGCGGGGGAACCAGCTTCTCCGGACGCCGGCCGGCGAGCACCCAGAAGCCGACCGCCGCGTCGGCGACCGTGCTGGTCAACATGCCGTGCTCGGTGAGACCGAACCAGTCGTCCGCGCCGAGCTGGCAGGGAACCACACCCCGACCGGGCTTGAGCCCGACCAGCCCGCAGCAGGCCGCGGGAATCCGGATCGAGCCGAGACCGTCGTTGCCGTGCGCGATCGGCACCAGCCCGGCGGCGACCGCGGCGGCGGCGCCACCGGAGGACCCACCGGGGGTACGCGTGCTGTCCCACGGGTTACGGGTGACCGCGGTGTCGTCGTCGGTGAGCGCCCACAGCCCCAGCTCCGGCATCCGGGTCACCCCGAGGATCACCGCGCCGGCGCCGCGCAGCCGACGCACCACCTCGTGGTCGGCCTCGGCGACGTCGGTGCGGGCGGCGGCCGAACCGTTCCAGGTGGGCAGGCCGGCGACCGGGGTGTTCTCCTTGACCGCCACCGGCACCCCGGCCAGCGGCAGGTTGGCCAGGTCCTCCTGCTCGTCGACCTTCTCCGCCTCGGTGATCGCCTCACCGCCGCGGACCGCACGGAACGCGCCCAGCTCACGGTCGGCCCGGGAGATGTACTCGAGGTGGTCGGCGACGACCTGGGTCGCCGAGACGTCCCCTCGGCGTACGCCCCGGGCGATCTGCTTGGCGGTCGCCCCGACCCAGGTCGCCATGATGTCCTGCACGGCCATCCTCCCCAGCGGTCAGCCCAGCGCCTGCTCCAGATCGGCGAGTAGGTCGTCGACCGTCTCGATGCCGACAGACAGTCGCACGAGATCGCCGGGAACTTCAAGCGGCGAGCCGGCAGCACTTGCGTGTGTCATCCGACCCGGGTGCTCGATCAGGGATTCCACGCCGCCCAGCGACTCGGCGAGCACGAAGAGCTTGGCCCGGTTGCAGATGTCCACGGCGTGGTCCTCGCCACCGGCGGCGCGGAACGAGATCATGCCGCCGAACCGGCGCATCTGCTTCGCGGCCACCTCGTGACCGGGGTGCGACGGCAGCCCCGGATAGATCACCTGGGCCACCTTGGCGTGCCCGTCGAGGTACGCGGCAAGCCGCTCGGCGTTGTCGCAGTGCCGGTCCATGCGTACCCCGAGGGTCTTGATGCCCCGCAGGGTGAGCCAGGCGTCGAACGGGCCGTTGATCGCGCCCATCGCGTTCTGGTGGTAGCGCAGCTCCTCGCCGAGAGCGGCGTCCGCGACGACGAGCGCTCCCCCGACCACGTCGGAGTGCCCACCGATGTACTTGGTGGTGGAGTGCACCACCACGTCCGCGCCGTACGCGATCGGCTGTTGCAGGTACGGCGAGGCGAAGGTGTTGTCGACCACCAGCAGGGCGCCCGCGTCGTGTGCCACGGTGGCCAGGGCGGCGATGTCGGCGATGCCGAGCAGCGGGTTGGTCGGCGTCTCGATCCAGACGATCTTCGTACGACCAGGCTGCACGGCCGCCCGGATCGCGGCCGGGTCGGAGACCTTGGCCGGGCTGAACTCCAGACCCCAGCGCTGGGCGACCCGGGCGAAGAGCCGGTACGTGCCGCCGTACGCGTCGTCCGGGATCACCACGTGGTCGCCGGGCTGGCAGACGGCCCGCAGCAGGGTGTCCTCGGCCGCCAGGCCACTGGCGAAGGCGAGCCCCACCGGCCCACCCTCCAGAGCCGCCAGGCACTCCTGGAGCGCGTCCCGAGTCGGGTTGCCCGAGCGGCTGTACTCGTAGCCGAGACGAGGCGCGCCGACAGCGTCCTGCGCGTACGTGCTGGTCTGGTAGATCGGTGGGATCACCGCGCCGGTGCGGGCCTCGGGGTCCTGACCGGCGTGGATGGCGAGCGTCTCGAAGCCGTGACTCATTCTGGTGAGGCTAGTGCCCCGTCGCGCAGGGCTGGAACGGAACCCGTGCTCCCGGGCGGGGACCGGACCACTCCGGCCCGGCCCCCGCCCGCCGGTCGACGGACCGGCCCGGTCAGACGGCCGGGATGGGCAGGACGTGCAGGGTGGCCTGGTTGACCCCGGTCCAGTCGTAGCCCACCGCGTAGAGCCGGGCGCCGTTCGGCGACCAGGCCAGTGCGCCGGCGCCGAGTTCGTCGCCGAGCTCGAAGCGGGCCAGCTCGGTGCCGTCCGGGGTGAAGACGAACACGTCCGGGTCGTAGCTGGCGTCCGCTCCGGCGGCGATCCGGGTGCCGTCGCGGGAGACCTCCACGGCGTTCGGGTACGCGCCGGTGGGGTAGGTCGCGGACGGGGTGCTGATGTCGGCGAACGGGAACGCCTGCACCTCGTACGGGGCGCCGGCGGCGGTGTAGAGGGTGCTGCCGGTCGGGTCGAGGGCGATGTCCCGCAGGTTGCTGCCCAGCGCAGACCACGCATTGGTCCGCAGGGTGGTCAACGCGCCCGCGGTGCCGATGCCGTACGCGTACACCGACGCCGGGCTCAACGACGGCTGCCCGGCGAGCAGCACCGCCCGGTTCTGGCTGGCCGCGGTGAGCAGCGGCGCGTCGTAGAAGTCCTGGTCGGCGACCCGGGTGGTCAGCCGGGCCGGCTGGCGGCCGAGGTCGATCTGGCCGATGTTGCCGCCCCACTGGTCACAGCCGTAGCCGAACCACAGGTACCGGCCGGTCAGCGCCAGCGACGACGGGCACTCGCCCGCGCCGGTGTCGTACCGGGCCGACTCGACCAGCGAGCCGGTGTCGAAGGCGGCGATGGCGTTTGCGCTGGGCAGCGCCACGTAGAGCGTCCGCCGGTCGGCGCTGAGCAGCAGGTCGGTGGGACCGGGCAGGCCGGACAGGGTGCCGACCACCCCGCCTGTCGCGCTGGTCACCACCACGTCGGTCGAGGAGCGGCCACCGCTGACGAAAACCCGGTCGCCGGCCGACACCACGTCACCGACCGTCTTGAGCGGCAGCGGGGTCGCCGTCGGCGCGGGGGCCGCCTGGGCAGCGCCCGGGGCCGCGCCGACGAGCAGCCCGACGGTCAGCGCCGCCACCAGCAGGGTGGAGCCTCTTCTGATCTGCAAGGTTCGTCCTTTCGGAGCATCGACGCGGGCGCCGATGCCGGAGTCGTCAGGTCGCACCGAGGAGTCGGATCGTCGGTGACGGTGCCCGCCGGGCGGCGGGCCACCGCGACCGATCGGCCGGGCGACGCCGTCGCCACAGCACGCCACCCCCGCGCTGATCCATTCGCATGAATGAATAGCACAGTGGGGGCGCGGGTGGGGGGCGACCGGCCCTGCCGGGCCGCCGGCATAGCCTGGCCCGATGAGCGGTTGCGTGTTCTGCGGGATCGTGGCGGGCGACGTGCCGGCGTTCCGGGTGGCGGACACCCCGGACGGGGTGGCGTTCCTGGACACCCGGCCGGTGTTCAAGGGACATGTGCTGGTGGTGCCCCGGGTGCACCTGGTGACCCTGGCGGAGTTGCGGGCCGACCTGCTGCCCGGTTACTTCGCGATGGTCCAGCGGCTGGCGGTGGCGGTGGAGACCGCTCTGGGTGCCGGTGGGACGTTCGTGGCCATGAACAACAAGGTGTCCCAATCCGTGCCGCACCTGCACACCCACGTGGTGCCGAGGACCAGGGGTGACGGGTTGCGGGGCTTCTTCTGGCCACGCACCCGGTACGAGGACGACACCGAGGCCCAGACGTACGCGGACCGGGTTGCCGCCGCATTTCCCGGTGGGGCCTGAGTCACGGCGGCGCGGGTAAGAAAGCAGGACCCTCCGGTGTTACACGCTGCGAGCGGTACGAGAGGAGATCCCCACCGTGTTTCTGCGCCGCATGAACGCCGAAATGGTTTCGCCCGACCAGGCCCTGCCAGGCCGCCCGATCGCCATGCCGGTCGCCGACCGCCACGAGGTGCTGGGCACCCCGTTGAAGGGCCCGTTTCCGGAGGGCCTTCAGGTCGCGGTCTTCGGCATGGGCTGTTTCTGGGGTGCCGAGCGGCTCTTCTGGACGCTGCCCGGCGTCTACACCACCTCCGCCGGCTACGCGGGTGGCATCACCAAGAACCCGACGTACGAGGAGACGTGCTCCGGCCGGACTGGGCACGCCGAGGTCGTCCAGGTGGTGTACGACCCCAGCAAGATCAACTATGAGGACCTGCTGAAGGTCTTCTGGGAGAACCACGACCCGACCCAGGGCATGCGCCAGGGCAACGACGTGGGCACCCAGTACCGCTCGGCGATCTACACCACCACGGACGAGCAGCGGACCATCGCGGAGTCGTCCCGGGACGCGTTCCAGCCGATCGTGAACCGGGCCGGCAAGGGTGAGATCACCACCGAGATCGCGCCGCTCGGCAGCTACTACTTCGCCGAGGACTACCACCAGCAGTATTTGGCGCCGACCAAGAACCCGAACGGGTACTGCAACCACGGCCCGAACGGGCTGAGCTGCCCGGTCGGAGTCGCCCGCGTCGGCGGCTGACCGCGACGCACCACCACTTCGGGGCGCGGCGATCGCCGCGCCCCGAAGCGCGTCAAGAACCCGCCCACCACCTGCACACGCGTACTGCCCGGACACCGTCCGGGCATTCCCGTTCGGCCCTGTGATCGAAATCCGTTGCCGAGCCCGCCGAGAACTCGATAGCGTGGCCGTACACGTGAAAGGAGGTGGTCCAGACTTGTATAGCAATCGGACTCGTGAGGTGGCTGTCAGCTAGCCGCTGTCCTCGACAGTGATCGGCCCGCCGCGAGGCGGGCAAAGGCACCATCGTCGAGACCGTGTGGCAGCGGTGCGGCGAATCCCAGACAGCCACCCGACCCCCGGGGTGCCGGCCAAGTCCAGCCGGCCCGCGCACCTGCGCGGAGCGCCCCGGGGGTCGCTCCATATCCGCGGGAGTGGCCATGTCCATGCGCGAGCTGGTGGTGCTGGGTACGGCCAGCCAGGCGCCGACCCGCCAGCGCAACCACAACGGGTACGTGCTGCGCTGGGACGACGAGGTGATCCTCTTCGACCCGGGCGAGGGCAGCCAGCGTCAACTCCTGCACACCACGGTCACCGCCACCGACCTGACCCGGATCTGCGTCACCCACTTCCACGGCGACCACTGCCTCGGCCTGCCCGGCACCATCCAGCGACTCTCCCTGGACCGGGTGGCGCACCCGGTCGCCGTGCACTTCCCCGCCGGTGGCGCCGACTATTTCACCCGACTGCGCTACGCCACCTCCTTCTACGAGACCGCCGAGCTGCGGGTCGAGCCGATCGAGGCCGACGGGCAGCGGATCGCCCTCCGCTGCGGCACGCTGGAGGCACGCCGGCTGCGGCACCCCATCGAGACGTACGGCTATCGGCTGGTCGAGCCGGACGGGCACCGGATGCTGCCGGAGAAGCTGTCCGCGTACGGCATCGCCGGGCCGGCCGTCGGCGAACTGATCCGCGTCGGGCACCTGGACCTCGACGGGCGCCGCGTCACCCGGGCCGAGGTGAGCGTGCCCCGACCGGGGCAACGGTTCGCGTTCGTGATGGACACCGGCCTCTGCGACGGGGTGTACGCCCTCGCGGAGCACGCCGACCTGCTGGTCATCGAGTCGACCTTCCTGGAGTCGGAGGCCGCGCTCGCCGCCGAGGTCGGCCACCTGACCGCGGCGCAGGCCGCCCGGGTGGCGACCGAGTCCGGGGTACGCCGACTCGTGCTCACCCATTTCTCCCAGCGCTACCCCGACCCGCGCCGGTTCCACGACGAGGCGCGGGCCCACTTCGACGGCGAACTGATCATCGCCGAGGATCTGACCACGGTGCAGCTCCCACCGCGCCGGGTAGCCTCGGGCGGATGACCGTCACGCTCCGCCCCGCCACCGAAGGCGACCTGATGGCGGTGGGCGCCCTGCACCAGCGCTCCCGGGTCGCCGCGTACTCCGCCTTCCTGCCGGCCGAGGCGCTTGCCGACCCGACACCGGAGGCGATGGGGCGGTACTGGGTCGAGCGGTGGGTCTGGGAGCGGGACACCCACCGGATGACCGTGGCCGAACGGGGCGGGACGGTGGTCGGGTTCAGCCACCTCGGCCCGGACGACGAGGACGACCCGGCCACCGGGCTGCTCAACGCGATCCACCTCGACCCGGCCGAGCAGGGCCACGGCGTCGGCCGTGCCCTGATGGTGGACGCGCTGGACGCCATGTGGGCGCGTGGCTGGCGGCGTGCCGTGCTCTGGGTGCTGCGGGACAACGCCCACGCCCGCGCCTTCTACGAACGTGGCGGCTGGACCCCGACCGGAGCGGAGCGCGCGGAACACATCGGCACGGCCCTCACCCCCCAACTCCGCTACGCCCGCCCCCTATAACCCAACCCCAACCCCCGCCCTCGTCCCCCCGCCCCCGCCGCCCTCCCGCGTCGATCATGGAGTTGTGGTGGGCGACATAACGCCTTACGCCCCTTTTGCGGGGCACCACAACCCCATGATCGACTTGAGCGGGGGCGCGGGCTTGGGCTTGGGGTAACGGGGTGGGTGGGGGTGGGGGTGGGGGTGGGGTGCTAGTGGGCGCCTAGGTGGGACAGGAGGTCTTGGCGGGTCAGGACGCCCCTGGGCTTGCCGTCGACCAGGACCAGGGCCGCGTCGGACTTCTCCAGCAGGCCCACCGCCTCGCTCACCGGCTGACCACCACCGATCATCGGCAGCGGGTCGCCCATGTGCCGCTCGATCGTGTCGTGCAGGTGGGCCTGGCCGGTGAACAGCGCGTCGAGCAGGTCCCGCTCGGCGATCGAGCCGGCCACCTCACCGGTCACCACGGGCGGCTCGGCCTTGAGCACCGGCAGCTGTGAGACGCCGTACTCGCGCATATAGTCGATCGCGTCGCGGACGGTCTCGGTCGGGTGCACGTGGACCAGCTCGGGCAGGGCGCCCGGCTTGCTGGCCAGCGCGTCGGCCACCGTCGGCTCGGCACCGGAGTTGTCGAGGAAGCCGTACCGGGCCATCCACGTGTCGTTGAAGATCTTCGAAAGGTAGCCCCGGCCGCCGTCGGGCAGCAGCACCACCACCACGTCGTCCGGGTTGGCCCGGCGGGCGACCTCCAGGGCGGCGACCACGGCCATCCCGCAGGAGCCGCCGACCAGCAGCCCCTCCTCGCGGGCCAGCCGCCGGGTCATCTCGAACGACGCCTTGTCGGAGACCTCGACGATCTCGTCGGCGACACCCCGGTCGTACGTCTCCGGCCAGAAGTCCTCGCCGACGCCCTCCACCAGGTACGGCCGGCCGGTGCCGCCGGAGTAGACCGAGCCCTCCGGGTCGGCCCCGACGATCCGCACCCGCCCTTCGGAGGCTTCCTTGAGGTAGCGGCCGATGCCGGAGATGGTGCCGCCGGTGCCGACGCCGGCCACGAAGTGGGTGAGCCCGCCGTCGGTCTGCTTCCACAACTCCGGGCCGGTGGTCTCGTAGTGCGAGCGCGGGTTGGCCGGGTTGCTGTACTGGTTGGGCTTCCAGGCGCCGGGGATCTCCCGGGTCAGCCGGTCGGAGACGTTGTAGTACGAGCGCGGGTCCTCCGGCGCGACGGCGGTCGGGCAGACCACCACCTCGGCGCCGTACGCCCGGAGCACGTCCTGCTTGTCCTGGCTGACCTTGTCGGGGCAGACGAAGACACACTTGTAGCCCTTGAGCTGGGCCACCAGGGCCAGCCCGACGCCGGTGTTGCCGCTGGTCGGCTCGACGATGGTGCCGCCGGGCTTGAGCAGGCCGGCGGCCTCGGCGTCCTCCACCATCCGCAGCGCGATCCGGTCCTTCACCGAGCCACCCGGGTTGACGTACTCCACCTTGGCGAGCACGGTGGCCTGGATGCCCTTGGTGACGTTACGCAGACGCACCAGCGGGGTGTTTCCGATCATGTCGACGACGTTGTCGTAGTACTGCACGGTGTGCCCTTCGTTGCGGCGCCGGCGGTGGCGACCGGGAAGACGTTTCCTCGCCGCCCAGCGTACGTGTCGTCAGGGCACCAGCCCGCCGGGGATGACCGAGCTGCGCCGGGCCTCCCACTCCAGGAAGCGATCGGTCTCGGCGAGCACGCTGCCGGCCAACCACGTGATCATGACGGCGTCGTCGGCCAGCCCGAAGATCGCCAACGGGATCTCCGGGAGCAGGTCGATCGGCGAGACGATGTACGCCGTCGCCGCGGTCATCAGGGCCAGCCGGAGGCCGCCGTCGTACTCCCCCTTGGTGGTGGCCCGGATCATCCGGGGCAACGCCGCCAGCCGCGTGCCCATCGACGGCCCACTGCGTGCCCCCGCCGCCAACGCCCGCGCCAGGGCCGTGAACGCCGCGCTGCGCTTCAGTGTCTTACCCATCGTCGCGCTCCTCTCCGCCGGATCAGCGTGGCGGGTCGGCGCAAGTCGGCCGGCCTCACCCGCACAGGTACCCCGTCGCGTCGGTTTCCAGGCACCCGGGTGCCGTCACGACGACAGCGGTGTGTCGGGCCAGCGCGATAATGTCGCGGTATGGGGGTGGCTAGTTCCGTCGTACCCGGTGGTGAGCGCTGGCAGCAGGTCCGGCGCTTCGCCCGGCTGGCAGCCATCGGCGCCGGCGCCACCGCGGCGGCCGCGGTGGCGACCGGCGGGGTGCTGCTCGGCCAGGCCCGTCAGGCGCGACGCACCATCCCGATGGCCGAGGCTCCGCCGCCGCGCTGCGACGGGATGTACGGCGCGAAGTTCCCCGGTCCCGCGCTCACCATGGTCGTGCTCGGTGACTCGTCGGCCGCCGGCTACGGGGTGCACCGTCGCCGGGAGACGCCGGGGGCGCTGCTCGCCACCGGCCTGTCCCGTCGACTGCACCGACCGGTGCGCCTGCACCGCTTCGCGGTGGTCGGAGCCATCTCGGCGGCGCTGCGACACCAGGTGGAGGCGGCCCTGGAGTGCCGGCCCGACATCGCGGTGATCCTCATCGGCGGCAACGACATCACCAACCGCACCCCGCGCGGGCTGGCGGTGCGCTACCTCGTCGAGGCGGTGCACACGCTGCGCGACGCGGGGTGCGAGGTGGTCGTCGGCACCTGCCCCGACCTGGGCGCGATCCGCCCGATCCAGCCGCCGCTGCGCTGGCTGGCGCACCGTTGGAGTCGCCAGTTGGCCGCGGCCCAGACGGTGGCGGTGGTCGAGGCGGGCGGTCGGACGGTCTCCCTCGGTGATCTGCTCGGCCCCCGCTTCGCGGCCGAGCCGACCCGCATGTTCGCCTGGGACCGGTTCCATCCCTCCGCCGAGGGGTACGCGATGGCCGCCGCCGCGCTCCTGCCGACGATGCTCTCCGCCCTCGGCGCGGCCCCGGAACGACGGGCCACACCGACGCGCCGCGAGGGCGTACGGTCGCTGCCACAGGCCGCGCAGGAGGCGGCTCGGCACGCCGGCACGGAGGTCAGCGGCGTCCAGGTCCGGGGCCGCGACCGAGGGCCGGCCGGGCGGTGGGCGCAACTGCGCCGCCGGGCGTTCTTCGGTGTCGGGGCGGTGCCGCAGCACGGGCCCGCCTCGGACACCTCGACAGTGGAGGGACTGGCATGAACGAGCGCAGTGCCCGGGGCGTGACCCCCGGCCTCGCCGGCCGACTGGGCCGGGCGGCGGCGTTCTCGCTGCTCGCCGGCACCGTTGGCGGCGCCGCCGTCCTCGCCGGTGAGGCGTTCGTCGCCCGGCACCGACGCTACGCCCAACCCGAGCTGGGCCTGGCGCTGCGCGCCACGATCGGCCGGGCGGGCGCCCCCGGGCTGCGACTGGTCCTGTTGGGCGACTCGTCGGCGCTGGGCGTGGGTGTCGACCGCCTGGAGGACACCATCGGCGGGCAGTTGGCCAACCTCCTGGCCGAGGGCCCGACCGGCCGCCGCGTGCACCTGTCCAGCGTCGGCGTCTCCGGGTCCCGTTCGACGGACCTGACCACCCAGGTGGCCCGCGCCCTGCTCGGTGAACGACCCGACGTGGCGCTGATCCTGATCGGCGCGAACGACGCCACCGGGCTGCGCCGGCCCTCCGACGCGGCGGCCTATCTCGGCGCGGCGGTTCACCGGTTGCGCGAGGCGCGTGTCGAGGTGGTGGTGGGCACGTGCCCCGACCTCGGCGCGGTGCGCGCCATCGCGCCTCCGCTGCGCCAGGTGATCGGCTGGTCCGGGCGTCGGATGGCCCGCGCGCAGACCACCGCCGTGCTGGAGGCGGGTGGCTCGGTGGTCGACCTGGCCACCGAGACCGGGCCGGTGTTCCGGGCCGACGCGGGGACGCTCTGCCAGGACGGCTTCCACCCCTCCGCCGACGGCTACCGGGTGTGGGCGCACGCGCTGCTGCCCGCCGTCGTCGCGGCGGCGGCGGCCACCACCCGGCGCTAGATCGTCGCCGGTCCGGGGTGACATTTCCCGCCGGGCCTGCTTCTTCCGCGCCATGTTACCGGCGGGTTAACGTTGGTCCATGCCGATTGAGTCGTCCCGCGACGCCGTCATCGTCGCCACCGCCCGCTCCCCCATCGGCCGGGCGCACAAGGGTTCACTGCGCGATGTCCGCTCCGACGACCTCGCCGCGACCATCGTCCAGGCCGCGCTGGACAAGATCCCCGCGCTCGATCCGACCACGATCGACGACCTCTACCTCGGGTGCGGCCTGCCCGGCGGCGAGCAGGGCTTCAACATGGCCCGGGTGGTGTCCACGCTCCTCGGTCTGGACACGGTGCCCGGCGCCACGCTGACCCGCTACTGCGCCTCGTCGTTGCAGACCACCCGGATGGCGATGCACGCGATCCGGGCCGGCGAGGGCGACGTGTTCGTCTCCGCCGGTGTGGAGATGGTGTCCCGCTACGCCCGGGGCAGCTCCGACGGGCTGCCTCCCGAGGCGCAGGCCCTGGTCGGCGGCGGCTGGGAGAACCCGCGCTTCGGGTCGGCCGGCGAACGCTCAAAGCGCCGCGCGCAGGGCGGGGCCGAGGTGTGGACCGACCCCCGCGAGGCCGGCGAGCTGCCCGACATCTACCTGACCATGGGGCAGACCGCGGAAAACCTGGCCCAGGTGTACGACGTCACCCGCTCCGACATGGACGAGTTCGGCGTACGCAGCCAGAACCTCGCCGAGAAGGCCATCGCCGACGGATTCTGGGCCCGGGAGATCACCCCGGTCACCACGCCGAACGGCACGGTGGTGAGCACCGACGACGGGCCCCGGGCCGGGGTCACCCTGGACGCGGTCGCCGGCCTGAAGCCGGTCTTCCGGCCGGATGGTCGGATCACCGCCGGCAACTGCTGCCCACTCAACGACGGCGCGGCCGCAGTGGTGGTGATGAGCGCCCAGCGGGCCAGGGAACTCGGGCTCACCCCGCTGGCCCGGATCGTCTCGACCGGGGTGACCGCCCTGTCGCCGGAGATCATGGGTCTCGGGCCGGTCGAGGCGTCCCGGCAGGCCCTGCGCCGAGCCGGCATGACCATCGACGACGTCGACCTCGTCGAGATCAACGAGGCGTTCGCCGCGCAGGTCATCCCCTCCTACCGCCAGTTGGGCATCCCGGAGGAGAAGCTGAACGTGATGGGCGGCGCCATCGCGGTCGGCCACCCGTTCGGCATGACCGGCGCCCGGATCACCGGCACCCTGCTCAACGCACTGGAGTGGCACGACAAGACCATCGGTCTGGAGACCATGTGCGTGGGCGGCGGCCAGGGCATGGCCATGGTGCTCGAACGGCTCAGCTGAGCCGAGCTGCCCTCAGAGCGCGCCGCGGGTCGCCGTCACCTCGGCGGCGGCCCGCGCCAGCGCCTCGGTGCCCGGGTCGGCGGCCAGCAGGTCCGCCGTCACCACCCGCAGCTGGTCGGGCAGGGCCAGGTCGTTGTCGAGCCGGGGCACCACCCGCCGCGGCTCCCCCTCGGCGTCGGCCGCCAGGTTGGCGATCTCCTGCACCAGGCGGTGCACCAGGTCGGCGCGGGACACGTTGCCGGTGGTCGCGGCGGCCGACCACCGCGGCTGCTGCCAGTGCGCGATCTGACCGACCAGCAACCGCACGGCCTTGTCCAACTCCGCTGCGCTCATCGCCGCCGAGTCTACGGCCGACACCGGCGGCACCGGGTCGGGGCGGTCACCGACGCAGGTAGCTGAGCAGCCGCAGCAGCTGCCAGTAGAGGAAGACCAACCCGGTGATCAGGCCGAACGCGCTCAGCCACGCGTACCGGCGGGGCCGACCGTCGCGCACCGAGCGTTCGACCAGGTCGAAGTCGAGGATGAAGCTGAACGCCCCGGCGATGATGGCCACCACCGAGAAGGCGTACGGCAACCAGCCGACCTCCCCGCTCACGCTGTAGACCTCCAGGCCCGGCCGCCCGGAGATCAGGTACGACACCAGGTTGACCACGCTGAGCACGGCGATGCCGAGCAGGGTGCCGATCACCAGGCGGGCCAGCCGGGGCGTCGCCCGGATCACCCGGGCCCGGTAGAGGGCAGCCATGCCGAGGAAGACTCCGAAGGTGCCGGCCACCGCCTGCACCACGATGCCCGGATAGACCTGCTCGAAGGTGCGACTGGCCACCCCCAGCAGCAGTCCCTGGAGGATGGCGTACCCGACGATCGGCACCGGGTTGGTGATCCCCCGCAACGAGATGACCAGGACCAGCGCGATCGAGGCGAGCGCGCTGCCGGCCAGCGCGGCGCCCAGCCACACGGCGTCGGGGATCACCGCCCAGGATACCGCCGCGCTCGCGCCGGTGACGAGCAACAGCCCGACGGTACGGACCACCACGTCGTCGACGGTCATCGGCTCGACGTCACGGGCGCCGAGCACCCGGGCCTCGACCCGGCCGGTCTCGTCCAGCCGGTTGAGCACCGGGTTGTTGCTGCGCACCGCCGCCTCCTTCGCCCGCGTACCCCAGGGCGTGCGTCAAAGCCTCTGGCCGGCCTGCGCTTCGACACACGCCCTTGCAGTCACTCTGCCCCGGGCGGACCGGCGGTGGCGGGCAAACGGCGCGGACGACGGCGCCCGCCCCCACCAGAGTGGGGACGGGCGCCGGTCGGCAGTGCGGACGAGGTCAGTCGTCGCCCTGGAAGTAGCTCAGCAGGCGCAGGATCTCGATGTAGAGCCAGACCAGGCTGACCAGGATGCCGAACGCGGCCACCCAGGAGTAGCGCTGCGGGAGGCCCATCCGGACCCCGTCCTCGATCTCCTTGAAGCTGAGCACGAAGCTCAGCGAGGCGACCACGATGCAGACCAGGCTGAAGCCGATGGCCAGCGGGCTGCCGTCGCGCAGGCCGGTGTTGACGCCGAACAGGGCCAGCACCAGGTTGATCATCATGACGGCGAAGAGGCCGACCATCACCGCGATCATGCCCTTGACGAAGGCCGGGGTGGCCCGGATGACCTTCGCCCTGTAGAGCATCGCCATCAGGAAGAAGATGCCGAAGCTGGCCGCGGCGGCCTGGAGCACGATGCCGTCGTAAGCCGTCTCGAACGCCTTGCTGACCATGCCGACGAAGACACCCTCGACGACCGCGTACGCGATCACGAGCGCCGGGTTGGCCATCCGGGAGAACGAGATGATCAAGCCGAGGACCAGGCCGACCACCGCCGCGCCGATCCAGGCCGTCCCGACCAACGCGTCGGGCACGAGCACCCAGGCCGCCGCGGCGGTGATGCCGAGGATGCCGAGCAGAGCGACCGTCTTGACGACGACGTCGTCGACCGTCATCGGTGCCACGGTCGGCGGCGCGGCCGGGTAGCCGGCCTGGGACGGGTACTGCTGGGGAATGCCGGGCTGTCCGTACGGCCCGGCCGGGGCGTACCCGGCGGAGCGCTCCCGCTCGGCCGCCTGGCCGAGCCGGGCGAGCACCGGGTTCGAGGTCTTCACTGTCTGGCCTCCCTCAGGGGGTCGTGTGCACGTGAACGTGCCCTCCAAGAGTAAACGGCGCAGCCAAGTCCTGGTGATCACGAATGAGAATGTGTCAACCGGTGCCCGGGGCGGGGGTCGAACCCGCATGCCTTTCGGCAGCCGCTTTTAAG
This sequence comes from Micromonospora sp. NPDC049645, assembly GCF_040675155.1. Lineage (NCBI taxonomy): Bacteria > Bacillati > Actinomycetota > Actinomycetes > Micromonosporales > Micromonosporaceae > Micromonospora > Micromonospora sp. NPDC049645. The sequence goes on along the minus strand of NZ_JBFAOI010000001.1, from coordinate 1,091,104 downwards.
GCGGCCGTGTCTGCCTTTCCACCACCCGGGCGGGTGGCACCGGCGCGCCGACACGCACGGTGCAGTGTCACCGTAGCCGGTCTACGGCGACCCGGCGTACCCCGCCGGCCTGGCCACATTAGGGTCGATGCCGTGAGCAGCGCAGCCCCCACGGCCCCCGACGCCGCCCCTGAGCAGGCACTCCGCCTCGCCGATCAGGTCAACCGCCGACCGCGGGCCGTCCGGCTGCTGGCCGCCGTCCGCCGGCACCGGGCGGACCTGCTCGCCGCTCTGATCTTCGCGGTGCTGGCCGGCTGGCTCACCCACGGGCTGTGGCCCGACCCGGGCGGGCGCACGCTGGCGCTCAACCCGGAGGACCAGACCCTCTACGAGTGGTTCCTGGCGGTGGACGCCCGCGCGCTGCTCGGCGACTTCGACCTGCTCACCGACCGGCTCAACGCCCCCGACGGGGTCAACCTGATGGCCAACACCACGGTCATCGCCCTCGGCGTCCTCTTCGCGCCGATCACCCTGCTGCTGGGCGCACCGGTGACCTTCGCGCTGCTGGCCGCCGCCAACCTGGCCGGCACCGCCCTCGCCTGGTACCTGCTGTTCCACCGGACGCTGCGCGCCCGTCGGCTCGCCGCCGCGCTCGGCGGCGGACTGTGCGGCTTCGGCCCCGGCATGGTGTCGCAGACCAACAGCCACCTGCACATGACCGCCCAGTGGCTGGTGCCGGTGATCGTCTGGCTGGTGGTCCGGCTGCTGCGGGCCTCCGACCCGGGGCCCGGGACACCCGACCAGGCCGGCCGTACCCGACCCGCCGGCCCGGATCGGCGGCGACTGATCACCTCGGCGGCGGGGCTGGCCGCGGCGGTCACCGCACAGGTCTTCATCGGCGAGGAGGTGCTCTTCCTCGCCGCGATCACGCTGCTGGTGATGGCGATCAGCTACGCCGTGGCGGACCGGGACCTGGCGCGCAGGGCGCTCCCCGGCTTCGCCGGCGGGTTGGCGGTCGCCGCCGGGCTCGCGCTGCTGGTGCTCGGCTATCCGCTGTGGTTCCAGTTCGCCGGCCCGCAGGGAGTCGCCGACGGGATGTTCACCCCGGCCTACTTCTCCGCCGACCTGAGTAGTTGGTGGACGGTGTCCCCGCTGTCGGTGGCCGGCAGTGACCAGTCCGCCCGGCTGACCACCGGCCCGGCCGAGTACAACACCTTCCTCGGCTGGCCGCTGCTGCTGGTCGCCGTTGCCTGCGCGATCTGGGTCGGGCGACGCCGGCTGGTCTTCGCCTGCGTCGTGGCGGGTCTGGTGATGGGTGCGCTGTCCCTCGGCCCGGAGGTGGTGCTCGGAGGCACCCGGACCGCGCTGCCCGGCCCGTACGCGCTGATCGGTGGCCTGCCGGTGGTGGACGGGGCGTTGCCGATGCGGTTCGCACTGGCGTTGCTGCCGATCGTCGCGACGCTGCTGGTGCTCGCGGTCGACCGGGCACTGGGCAGCTCCGGTCGAGCCCGGCGGCTGGTGCCACTGGCCGTCGGCGTGGCGCTGCTGCCGATCTTCCCGACCCCCCTGCCGACCACCGGCCGACCGGCGGTCCCGGAGTTCATCACCGGCGGCCACTGGCGGCAGTGCGTACGCCCCGGCGGGGTGCTGGTCCCGGTGCCGCTGCCCACGCCGAAGGAGCCCTGGCCGATGCGCTGGGCGACCGCCGCCGACGCCGCTTTCGGGTTGCCGGAGGGGTTCTTCATCGGCCCGTACGGCCGGGGTGGAACCGCCGCCATGGGCACCTTCAAGCAGCCCACCTCGGCGCTGCTCGCGGACGTGGCCCGGCGCGGCGACCAACCGGCCATCGGCGACGAGCAGCGCCGCCAGGCCGCCCGCGACGCCGACTTCTGGGGCGCCTCCTGCGTGGCGTTGACCGACGACGCCCCGCACGCGGAGAGCCTGCGGGCGACCCTGGAGCAGCTCTACGGGCCGGCCACCCGGATAGCCGACGCCTGGACCTGGCGCATCTGACCAGCCCACGGTCCACCCGGCGCCCCCGTCGAGCGGGCTCGGGTCAGACGCGGGGCGCGCCGACGGGCTGGGACGCCTCGACGAACTCCTCGCGCGGGTCGTGCAGCTGGCCCAACGCGACCACCTCACGCTTGAGGAAGAACGCCAACGACCAGTCCACCACCACCCGGACCTTACGGTTGAACGACGGGATCCGGCTCATGTGGTACGTCCGGTGCATCACCCAGGCCGGCCAACCGGTCATCTTGATCCCGTACACCTGGGCCACGCCCTTGTGCAGGCCGAGGCTCGCCACGCTGCCGACGTGCTTGTGCTTGTAGTTCACCGGCTCGCGACCCCGGATCACGGCCGCGATGTTGTCAGCCATCCGGGCGGCCTGGCGCACCGCGTGCTGGGCGCTCGGCGAGCAGAAGTTGCCCGGCTCCTTGGTCAGGTCCGGCACGGCGGCGCAGTCGCCGGCGCTCCAGGCACCCTCGACCACCTGGTCCCCGTCGACCACCTGAAGGGTGGGCAGGCAGGTGATCCGCCGACGGTCGTCGCGCGGGAAGTCGGTCGCGTCCAGCATCGGCGACGGCTTCACACCAGCCGTCCAGACGATCGTGTCGGACCGGAAGCTGTCCCCGTCGGAGAGCTTGACCACCCCGTCGACGCAGGACTCGAGCCGGGTGTCCAGCCGGATGTCCATGTTCCGCTTCAGCAGCTGCTGCACGGTGTAGGCACCCATGTCCCGGTCGACCTCGGGCAGCACCCGCTGGGTGGCCTCGACCAGCACCCACCGAACCTCGTCCTGCTTCAGCTCCGGGTAGTAGCGCAGCGCGTCGCGAGCCATGTCCTCCATCTCGGCGAGCGCCTCGATGCCGGCGTACCCACCGCCGACGAAGGTGAAGGTCAACGCCGAACGGCGGACCTCCGGATCCGGCGTGGCGGCAGCCACGTCGAGGCGATCCAGCACGTGGTTGCGCAGGTAGATCGCCTCACCGATGGTCTTGAACCCGATGCCCTGCTCGTGCAGGCCGGGGATCGGCAGGGTGCGGGACACCGAACCCGGGGCCACGACCACGTGGTCGTAGGTGATCTCCCGGGCCGGGCCGCTGATCGGCTGCACGGTGGCCACCTTGCGGTCGTGCTCGATCCGGGTGACCGTGCCGGCCACCATCTTGCACCGGCGCAACTCCCGCCGCAGCGGCACCACGGAGTGCCGCGGGGAGATGTTGCCCGCCGCCGCCTCAGGCAGGAACGGCTGATAGGTCATGTGGGGTTGGGGGTCCACCACCATGACCTCAGCCTCACGGGAGCTGAGCTTCTTCGACAGGCGCAGCGCGGCATACAGACCGACGTGCCCGGCACCAACCACAAGGATCCGCTTCGGATTCACGTCGTCTATCTTTCCCCGGCCGGCTCAGGTAATCCCGCTCGCGCCCCCCATCTGTGACGGAGCACAACCCCTGTGACCTGCGTAACCCTCCCGTCGCACCGGTCACCGGCGACGCAGCAGCCAGCCCAGCAACGCCGCCGTCGCCACGGCCACCAGCAACCCGAGCACGGTGACCCACTGGTGCCCGGCTTCCCCACCCGTGCCCGCCGCCTGCAACAACAACACGCCCAGCACAGCCGCCCCCAGCAGCACCGCGGCCGACCGCACCAACCAGCGGCTGATCAACTCGGTGTCCACCACCGCGTCATAGGGCAGCAACGCCGCCAGCGCGCAGAGAGTGTGGCCCAGATAGAGCAGGGCCGCGATGGCCAACAACCGCCAGAGGGCGACCGGGCGGCCGTACCCGTCGGTGGCGAGCAACCAACCGCCGACCGTGACCAACGCCGTGAAGGTCGCCCAGATCCGACGCGGGCCGAACGCGGGCAACAGGGCGGCCACCGTCAGGAAGAGGATCGTCCGGCCGGAGAGCACCTCCGCGGGGAACGCCAGGGCGAACCCGGCAAACACGATGACGAAGATCGCGACCCGAACCAACAGCGGGGCCACACTGATCCGGGCGACGGCGTGCTGCGCCGCCCGCACCCTTCCGGTGACGGCGCTCACCGCACCCGCCTTTCGTTCGCGACTGCGGGGCTCGCAAGCTCACTCCTCGCGCTCACCGCACCCGCCTTTCGTTCGCGACTGCGGGGCTCGCAAGCTCACTCCTCGCGCTCACCGCACCCGCCTTTCGTTCGCGACTGCGAGGCTCGCAAGCTCACTCCTCGCGCTCACCGGCCACCCACCCTTGGCGCCGTCGCCAACCTGGCCACGTCCCGCAGCACCTGGTCCAGGCTGCCGGCGCCGGCCCAACGCACCACCGGTACGCCGTGCTCGCGGAGCTGCCCGATCATGATGTCGCGATCCAGCCGCCACAACCGGTACGCCACCTCGGCCCACCCCCGGTCCTTCGGCGACGCCAGATCGGTCGGCAACGTGTCGACCGCCACCACGAACCGCCCGCCGCGGGCCAGCCGGGCGAGCATCTGCGCCGACCGTTCGTCCAGCAACGGGGTGAGCACCACCACCAACGCGTCCGACGAGAGCAACTGCGGGCCGAAGACCTGGTCGTACGGCTCGTGCGCGGACGCGTGCACCCGGACGTCGAGCAGCCACTCCAGGACGGTCAGGTACTGCCGCCGCCCGGCGGCCGGCCGGAGCCGGCGGGCGGCCGGCCCGTACTCCAGCAGGGAGACCCGGTCGCCACGGTGCAGGTAGTGCTCGGCGATCGCGGCGGTGGCCCGGACGGTGGTGTCCAGCACCGAGGCGGCACCGGCCACCCCACCGGAGCGGCCCGCCTCGGCGAGCACGTCGAGCAGCACCACCACCTCGGCGTCCCGGTCGGAGAGGGTGGCGGCCACGTGCAGCTGCCGGGCCCGCAACGAGACCCGCCAGTCGATCCGGCGCAGCCGGTCGCCGGGCGCGAAGATCCGTACGCCGGCCAACTCGCCGCCCTCCCCGGGCCGCCGGCTGTGGTGCGCCCCGACCAGTCCGGCCGCGCGGGGCATCGCCTCCACCGCCTCGAACGGCTCGGTACGCGGGTACACCCGCACCAGGACCGGCTCGGTGATCACCGCTCGGGAGACCAGCAGGCCACCGGCCGTGGCGACCCGGGCACCGGCCGGGCCGATCGGGTGCCGGCCCCAGCGCAGGGCCTTACCGGCCAACTCCAGGTCCACGGCGGCGCCGATCGGCACCGAGGTCACGAACGGCCGGTCCGCGACGGAACGTCCCCTGCCGTTGGCCGCGGCCGTCGCCCCGGTCTCCGCGGTGGCGCTCGGCGGCACGTCGACGGCCTCGTCGCGGGTGAAGCCGGCCCGGTCGATCCGCAGCCACGGTGACACGCGGGACCGCATCACCACCAGGTCGTAGTCGACCGTGTCCGGATTGCCGACGCTCACCGCCGCCGTGACGTCACCGCCCTCGACCAGCGGCCCGCCGTCACCCTGGGCGATCCACACCTGCGGCAGCGCCGTGGGGCGTTTACGCAGCGCGTACGCGGTGCCCAACGCGAACGGGGTGGCGAGCACGATCAGGTCCACCCGGCCCAGCAGCACACCGGCCACCAGCAGCAGGCCGGCGAGCAGCACCGCGCGGCCGAGCGCCGGGGTGGGTGCCCAGCCGGCAGCCGGTTCCGCCTCGGTGGCCGTCGGCACGGTCGGTCCGGTCATCAGTGCCGGGGCCCGCCGGCGGCGTAGCTGGGCAGCGCCCCACTGGCCGGGGCGGGGGTCGCCTCCAGCACCTCGCCCACCACGAACGCCGGATCGACCCGGCGCAACCACATCTCCGGGCGCAGGGTGATCCGGTGGGCCAGGGCGGGCGCCGCCACCGCCTTGACGTCCTCCGGCACGACGTAGTCACGTCCGCCGAACACCGCGCGGACCCGGGCCAGCAGCAGCAGCGCCAGCGAACCGCGGGGTGAGGCGCCGACCAGCACCGACGGGTGCTCCCGGGTGGCCGCGGTGAGCGAAACGATGTAGCGGCCGATGGAGTCCTCCACCACCACGTCCTCCAGGGCGGCCTGCATGGCCCGCAGCGTCGCCGCGTCGACCACCGCCTTGATGTCCGCCTCCTCGCGGCGGCGGCTCATCCGACGGCGCAGCACCTCCCACTCCTCCTCGTGCTGCGGGTAACCGAAGGAGACCCGCAGCAGGAACCGGTCCAGCTGCGCCTCGGGCAGCGGATAGGTGCCCTCGTACTCGATGGGGTTGGCGGTGGCCAGCACGTGGAACGGCTCGTCGAGTTTGTAGGTCACCCCTTCCACCGACACCTGCTTCTCCTGCATTGCCTCCAGCAGCGCGGACTGGGTCTTCGGCGGCGTCCGGTTGATCTCGTCGGCGAGGAGCAGGTTGGTGAAGACCGGGCCGGCCCGGAAGGTGAAGTCACCGTTGCGCTGGTCGTAGAGGAACGAGCCGGTGACGTCGGCGGGCAGCAGGTCGGGGGTGAACTGCAACCGCCGGAAATCCAACCCGAGGGCCTGGGCGAACGAACGGGCGGTGAGCGTCTTGCCGAGCCCCGGCAGGTCTTCCAGGAGCACGTGCCCGCCCGCGAGGATGCCGGCGAGGACCAACTCCAACGCGTCCCGCTTGCCGACCACGACGGTGCCGACCGCGTCCAGGACCGCCCGAGCCAGGTGCCCGACCTCGGCGGGGGCAATGCTCCGGTCCACGTCGTTCATCAAATCTGCTCCAGTTCGGCGACGATCACCGCGAGGTCGCGCGGCGACGGGGTGCGGCGAGGCGGGGTCTCCAGGAAGGTCCACAGGCGTTCACCCAGCAGGACGCGGGCGCGGGCCGGATCCGACTCACGGGTGACGCCGTGTTTCAGACGCATCCGCTCGTCGGCCAGCTCGCCGAGCCGGGGCAGGACCGTGCCGGTGAACCGTTCGGGGCGGCTCGATGACCAGTCCAGGGGCCATTCCCAGCGGTTGATCGCGCTGCGCAACGCGTCCCGGGCGCCCCAGTTGTAGCTGCCGTCCTCCTCGCCCGTGCCGACCCGGCCACCGCCGGGCGGCGGAGGTGGCGGCGCGAGCAGGGCGGTGACCCGGCGCACCGCCAGCACGGCGAGCACCCCGGCGATCAGTACCGGCAGCGAGACCTGGAGGCCCACCGCGCGGAGACCGACGAGCAGGACCGCGACCAGCGCGGCGGCCCACGCGAGCGAGCGCAGCACCGGGCCCCACCGGGAGGGGCGCGCCTGCGGACCGGTCGGCGCCGCCTCCTCCTCGAACGCGAGCAGGTCGTCGATGCTGGTGCTGCTCATGAGGGCACCGCCTCGGTGAGCTCTCCGCGTAGCCGGCCGAGCGCGGCGCGGGCCTGGTCCCGGGTGCGTTCGCCGACCGGGTGGGTGGCGTACCGGGCCTCCCGGTAGACGTGCGCGAACTCGGCCAGCACGTCGGTGCTGACGATCGCCGGCACCCCGGACGCCGGGTCACCCTGCAACAACCGGCTGACCAGGTCGGTGGGGGTGTCCCCGGCGAGTCTCGGCACACCGGCCGCGGCGGCGGTCTCCTCCAGGCGCACCCAGCAGGCGATCACCGCCACCCGGGGGTCGGTGTCCCGGTCGTCGAGTTCGACCAGGCCGGCGTCGAGGGCGGCGACCACCTCGCGGGCGGTGCCCTCGGCGGTACGACGGGCCCGCTGGGCCGGCAGCGCCCGGGTGGTCCGGCGCAGCGCACCCCGGACCAGCACCCAGCAGAGATATCCGAGCGCGGCGAGAATGGCCAGCCCGAGCAGGACCATCGCCACCGTGGCGACCCACTGCGGGATGTGCGCCTGGGTGGCCTCGCCGGCGTCACGTGGCTCGATCGGGATGGACGGCGACGGATCGGCGGTCGGGTACTCGGGAACCCAGGGAACGTTGTCGGCGGCCGGTGGGATCCGACTGGCCCCGATCGACGAATGGGCGGACGCCAGCGCGGCACCGGCGAGCAGGGCGGCGACCGCGCCGACCGGCCACCACCGACGGAGCAGGCCGAGCACCGGGCGCAGCACACCCGGCTCGGCGGACGGTACCGGCGTGGGCGGGCGTGTTCCGTCTGTCATCGCCACCACCCCACGCGTCGTCTCAGTCCACTCCGGCCAGCTGTTTAGCCTGGCCGAAGACGTCGTCCAACATCCCTGGTGTCAACCGCCCGGTGAAGGTGTTCTGCTGACTGACGTGGTAGCAGCCGAGCAGGTCCGGAGCGTCCGTGCCGGACCAGTGTGCCCCATGACCGAACGCCGGTCGCGGGCTGGGCGGGCGCTGCCCGTACACCGCGCGGAGCACCGGCCACCACGCCGCCCACGCGAACGCGCCCAGCGCGACCACGACGCGCAGGGTGGGCCGGATCAGCGCGACCTCGCGGTGCAGCCAGGGTGCGCAGGTGTCCCGTTCCGCCGGGGTCGGCTTGTTGTCCGGAGGCGCACACCGGACGGCCGAGAAGATCCGCAGGTCCCGCAGGGTGAGCCCGTCGTCGGCCGCGACACTGGTCGGCTGGTTGGCCAGCCCGGCCCGGTGCAGCGCGGCGAACAGCACGTCACCCGACCGGTCACCGGTGAAGATCCGGCCGGTGCGGTTGCCGCCGTGGGCGGCGGGGGCCAGCCCGAGGATGGCGATCCGCGCGTCGCCGGTGCCGAAGCCGGGCACCGGCCGACCCCAGTACTCCTGGTCGCGGAAGGCGGCCCGGCGGGTGCGGGCGACCTCCTCCCGCCACCGGACCAGTCGCGGGCAGGCGAAACAGTCGCTCACCGCCGCGTCGAGGTCGGCCAGCTCGGTCGCCCGCGCTGCGCGGGCGACCACCTGCTCGGGGGTACGCGTCTCAGCCAAGCTTGGCCCGGAAGAGTTCCAGGGTACGGGCCCAGGCGCTGGCGGCGGCCCGCTGGTCGAACGCCTCCGGACGGTCGTCGTTGAAGAAGGCGTGCGACGTGCCCGGGTAGTCGTAGAGGTGGCAGTCGCCGCCGGCTTCCTCGATGGCCCGAAGAGCGGTCTGTACGCCCGCGTTGGCCGAGGTGCCGTCCTCTTCGGAGCAGTGGATGACCGCCGTCTTGCCGGCGTAGTCCGCCCACTCGGGGCGCATCGGCTCCCAGGGCAGCACCGGATAGAAGCCGGCGGTGGCGACGATCCGCTCGGAGATGGTGGCCGACCAGAGAGCCAGGCTGCCACCGGCGCAGAAGCCCACGGCGCCGACCTTACCGGTCACCTCGGGCCGACCGGCGAGATGATCGGCCGCTCCGGCGATTTCCTTCGCCGCCTCGTCCATCCGCATCGTCAACAGCATCCGCTGCGCCTCGTCCGGCTCGCTGGTCGTCTCACCGTGAAAGAAGTCCGGGGCGAGGGCGACGAAACCGGCCTCGGCGAACCGGTCCGCCACCGACCGGATGTGGGGGACCAGGCCCCACCATTCCTGGATGACGATGACTGCGGGGCTGGCCGTGCCGCTGGCGGGTATCGCGAGATACCCCTCGCTCGTGCCCCCGTTGCTGCGGTAGCTCACCATTTCGCCCATGGCCCGTCCTCCTAGCGGTCAGTCATCGTTGGCTGGTCGCCCAGTGGTCCTACGTGCCGGTAGCCTGCCACGCCACGCGGCCGTCGGGAAGACGCCGGAACAGTGGCATTCACCTCCTGTTCGCCCCCTGGTGACTCCGGGTACGCCGACGGCGGCGGGTTCGCTCCCGCCGCCGTCGTCGTCGTTCTACCGCTACGGTCAGACCTTCTTGGTCAGGCAGAGCACGTAGCCCGTCTTGCCCGGCTTGATGCTGGAGAAGATGTACCCCTCCTCGCCCTCCTTGAAGAACTGGGTGCAGGTGGTGTCGGCCTTGGCCTGGGCCTCGCTCTGGCCGTCCATCCGACCGACCACGTTGTACGCCGCGTCGGCGGAGGTGCACGCGACGACCTTGGCCCCGTCGACCTCCTCCTGCTCGGTGCCGGTGACCTCGGGCAGCTCGGCGATGCAGTCGCCGGTCTTGGCGGCGGCGGTCTCGTCCTTGTTGAAGTAGTTGCCGATCGCCGAGGCGACGCCGAACTTCAGGCCGGCGACGACGACGACGGCGAGGATCGCACCGATGATGCCGAGGGCCTTCTTCGCACCGGACTTGTCCGCCTTCGGCTCGGCCGGCTGCTGCTCGGCCGGCTGCTGAGTCCCGCCGGCTGACTGCTGCTGCGCGGGAGGCTGCGGCGCGGCCGCTTGTGGCGTCTCGACGGCCGGCTCGGGGGTTGCGGCGTCGGGCGCGGGGGGCGGTGCGACCTGCTCTGACACGAAGGTTCCTTCCGAGGGGTTGATGAGCAGACGACACCGTAACGATCATTGATCTACGGTGCCGTCCCGCTCCCCTCGTCCGTTCAGCTATTTCCCAGCTTCCTCCGCATGATCCAGTTCACACTCCGGATCAGCGCGTGGGAGTGGGGATCGGCGTGCCGCTCGGCGTCGTGGTCGGGCCCGCCGAGGGCTCGCCGGGCGTCGGCGTACCGGTCGACTCCGGCGTCGGCGTACCGGTCGGCTCCGGCGTCGGCGTACCGGTCGCGGCCGGTGCCGACCGTGGGGCCGCGCCCGGGCCTCGGGGGCCGAAGGGCGCCCGGCCCACGCAGTACGGGTACGGCCGCAGCAGCGGGTTGCCGTACTCGTCGAGGCGGCCGTCGCAGTCGGGGTAGCCGAGCCGGATCGGATTGCCGTTCTGGTCGAAGAGCCGGGCGTTCTCCACCAGCCGGCCTTCGCTGTCGTAGACGAAGACGTCCTGCACCTGGTCGTAGGGGCCGTTGATCGAGGTCGGATCGATGCCATAGTCGCCGTAGCGCATCCGGTCCTCCGCCTGGATCAGCGCGGCGAACGCGAAGACCACCAGCACCACGCTCCCGACCTGCACGGCGGAGCGCGGCCAGCGGGTCAACCGCCCGGAGCTGCGGCCGATCCAGATGGAGGCGAGCACGAAGCCGACCAGCATGATCATGCCGGCGAGCAGTTCGCCGCCGAACCTGGGCAGCAGCCCGAAACTCCCGCCGGTGGTGATCACCGTGACCAGCATCGCCGCCAGGTAGCCCCGGAGCACCCACCAGCCGGGGCGCAGCAGCTGGAGGAAGTCGCTGGCCGTCGCGTACCCCAGGGGTGGGCCGAGACGGGTGTCCCAGGCGCGCAGCCGGGCGCGGACCCGGGCCATCGTGCTCGCGACCCGCTGGTCGAGATTGCGCCCCCCGCCCGGCGCGGCACCGGCCGCGGCGCGCAGCTCGGCGGCGTACGTCTCGGGCTCGCCCAGCCGCTCGACGAGGGTGCCCTCGGACTCGGCGGCGACCTCGGCGAGGTGGTCGGCCAGGTCCTCGGTCAGCTCGTCGCGTTGGGTGGGCGGCAGGTCGGCCAGAGCGGCCCGGACCCGCGTCACGTAGTCGGTGATCTCCTGCCCCGTGATGGTCACGCCGCCATCCCCCGATCGTCGAGCAGACTGTCCATGGTGGTGGCGAACGAGCGCCAGAGCTTGCCGGAGCGGGTGAGTTGGTCACGCCCCGCGGCATTGAGTGAGTAGTACTTCCGGTGCGGCCCGGATTCGCTCGGCACGACGTAGGTGGTGAGCAGGCCGGCGGCGAAGAGGCGGCGCAGCGTCCCGTAGACGGAGGCGTCGCCGACCTCCTCCAGGCCGGCCTCGCGAAGCCGGCGCAGGATGTCGTAACCGTAACCGTCCTCCTCCCGGAGCACGGCCAGGACGGCCAGATCGAGCACGCCCTTCAGCAACTGTGTGGTGTCCACGCTTTGCACACTAGTGCGCAATGCGCAGTAGCGTCAACGAAACGGCCCGACACGCCGAGCCGAGCCGGCGGGCGGAAGGTTGATCGACTCGGTTTTCAGGAAGTCGGGGCATCCGAGGCACCCGGACACCGCGATTTCAATGAAGGCGAGTTGATTTAGCCCGCCGGCCCGCTAGCGCGCGGTGGTTGGCTGGATGCTCCAGGCGATGCCGTCGAGGATGTCGTGCTCCGAGGCGACCACCGACGGCATCCCGGCCCGTTCCATGATCACGCGGAGCACCAGCGCGCCCGCGCCGATCACGTCGGCCCGGCCCGGGTGCATCACCGGATTCGCCAACCGCTGCTCCCGGGTCTGGCCCAGCAGGTCCGCCGTCACCTGGGCGACCTGCCCGTACGACACGCGCGCGTGGTGGATGCGCTCCGGGTCGTACTCCCGCAGGCCCTGAGCGAGAGCGACCACGGTGGTGACCGACCCGGCCAGGCCGACCAGGGTGGCCGCCTCGCGGCCGGGCACCGCGGCGAGCGCCCGGTCCACCACGGCCGCGATGTCGGCCTGCGCCGCCGCGACCTGCTCGGACGTCGGCGGATCGCCGGGCAGGTGCCGCTCGGTCATCCGGACGCAGCCGATGTCCACCGAGATCGCCGCCCGCACCCCGGCGGCCCGGTCACCGACCACGAACTCGGTGGACCCGCCACCGATGTCGACGACCAGGAACGGCTCCTTCGCGTCGGCCGGCAGCCCGCGCACCGCGCCGGTGAACGACAGCCGGGCCTCCTCGTCGCCGCTGACCACCTCGGGCGCGACCCCGAGCGTGGCCCGCACCATCTCGGTGAAGTCGGCGGCGTTGACGGCATCCCGGGAAGCCGAGGTCGCGCACATCCGCACCCGCTGCGCGCCCAGCTTCTCGATGTCGGCGGCGTACGACGCCAACGCCACCCGGGTCCGCTCGATCGCCTCCGGCGCGAGTCGGCCGGTGCGGTCCACGCCCTGCCCGAGTCGGACGATCTCCATCCGCCGGGTCAGGTCGACCAGCGGCGCCTGCGGCCCGGCCGACGCCTCGGGCAGGTCGGCGACCAGCAGTCGGATCGAATTGGTCCCGCAGTCGATGGCCGCCACACGCGTCGTCACGGCAGCAACCTTACGGCAGGACCGGCGGCCACCCGGCGGCTTGGCCGGGCACGGGCGGCGGCCCGCCCGGGTCGCCCGCCGGGCCCCGCAACAACTCCGCCCCGAGCCCGGTCAGGTGATGTCGGACGGACCCGCCCTCCCGCTCGCTGGCCACCAGGCCGGCGGTCCGCAGCGCGCGGGCGTGCTCGGAGGCCGAGGCGAGACTGATCCCCACGGCCCGGGACAAGACGGTGGTGCTCAGGCCGCCGTCGGCCGCCAGTCGGCGCAGCACCAGCGCCCGGGTGGTGCCGAGTAGCCGGCCGAGGGAGTCGTCGTCGGCCCGGGCCCCCGGCATGAGCACCGGATAGACGAGCATGATCGGTTGCCCCTCCTCGACCAGCACCCGGGGGCGCGGCCCGGCCAACGGGGAGGGCAACAGGATGATCCCGTGGCCGGTGCCGGGAAGATCCCCGTCCCACCACGTCCGTACCTCCAGCACCGGCTCCCGCCACCGGATCGCCGGGTGCAGACCCGCGAAGAGGCCGTCCAAGCCGTGCTGCGCCAGCCGCTGACTGGCACACGTCACCTGCTGGCGGTACGCGGACGTCAGCTCGGCCCAGTGCGGTTCGAGCACCACGTCGAACCAGGTCCGCACCGCCCCGCCGAACAGGTCCAGCACCTCCGGTTCGGCCGCCGCGAACCGCCGCCGCAGCGGGCTGGGGGTCGTGTCCGCGTACGCCTCGGTGACCTCGGCGCGGACCCGCCGAGCCGGGGTGGCCCGGATCGCCTCCAGGCCGGCCTGCACCGACTCCAGGCCGTCGAAGGGGGTGACGAAATCCGGCAGACGCCCCCGGTCGGGCAGCAGGTGCCGCAGGATCGCGGTGGCGGCCCGGGCGGCAGCCGTAGCCTCGGCCGCGGCCGCCTGCCCGGCCAGCGTCGGCGCCATCGCCGCGACGGTGGGATCGCGCAGCCACTGACCGGCCAGCAGCGCGATCCCGACCGGGTGCAGCCGGTCGGCGAAACGCACCCGGCACAGGTCGGCCGACCCGAGCTGGAGGCGAAGCATGGCACCAGCCTGCCCGCCTTCGGCCAGGACCGAAAGGGTTGATCGGCGGGCAGTCGATCTCCAAAGTGGACGACGGGTCGACGGGGGGGTGGCCGACGTGCGGCGAACAGTGGTGGTGTTGACGGGGCTCTGCCTCATCGTCGTGGCCGTGGCCTGTGGTGAGCGGCGGCAACCCTCGTCGGCCCCGTCGGCCGTACCGTCCGCGTCGAGCGAACGCCCGGCGGCCGGTGACCACCGGCTCACCCTGAAGCACGACGGGCTGGACCGCACCTATCTGCTGCACGCCCCACCCGGGTACGACCCGAACCGGTCGTCCGCCCTGGTCATCGCGCTGCACTTCTACCCCGCCGCCGGCCCCTCGATGCAGGAACTGGCGGGCCTGGACGACAAGGCCGACAGGGACAACGTGCTGGTCGCCTACCCGGACGGGCAGGGCGGCGGGTTCAACGCGCTGATCTGCTGCGGCAGTCAGGACGACGTCGGCTTCCTCAACGCCCTCACCGATCACCTGGTGCGGACCTGGCGTGCCGACCCGAACCGGGTGTTCCTCACCGGCATCTCGAACGGCGGCGACATGAGCTTCCGGATGGCGGTGGAGGGCGCCGGCCGGTACGCCGCGATCGGCGTGGTCAGCGGCGGCTACAGCGGTTCCCGGACCACGTCGGAGAGCTACCTGCCGAAGAACCCGGTCTCCGTGATCACCTTCATCGGCGGCCAGGACCGGTACGCCTCGACGTTCCAGGCCGGCATGCGCACCTGGCAGCAGCGGCTCAACTGCCGGCCCGGTCCGAGGGCGTCCGGGGTGGCCGGGGTGACCAGGACGCTGGCCAGCTGCGCCGACGGCAGCGAGGTCAGCGTCTACACCATCGACGAGATGGGCCACAGCTGGCCGGGGGCGAAGTCCGGTCAACTCGCCGCGCCCGCCGCGGGTGTGACCGCCACCGACCTGATGTGGGAGTTCTTCGCCGCCCACCCCCGCCGAGCCTGATCACAGGCGCAGCAGCATCCGGGTGTTGCCCAGTGTGTTCGGCTTGACCCGCTCCAGGTCCAGGAACTCCGCGACACCCTCGTCGTACGAGCGCAGCAACTGCTCGTACACCGGCTGGGGCACCGGAGCGCCGTCGATCTCCTGGAAGCCGAACGAGCCGAAGAACCCGGTCTCGAAGGTGAGCACGAAGATCCGCGCCACGCCCAACTCCCGGGCCGCGTCGATCAGCTCACCGACCAGCCGGTGGCCGATCCGGTGGCCCCGGCAGGACGGGTCCACGGCCACCGTGCGGATCTCGGCCAGGTCCTCCCACATGACGTGCAACGCGCCGCAACCCACCACGGTGTCGTCCTCGGCCCGGACGGCGACCCGGAACTCCTGCACGTCCTCGAAGAGGGTGACGGTGGCCTTGCTCAACAGCCGCCGGTCGTTGGTGTACGTGTCGACCAGCCGCCGGATGCCCCGCACGTCCGCGGTGCGGGCCCGGCGTACCAGGATCTGGCTCTCGGGTGCCGAAGGCCCGGTCGGTGCGCTCATTCGCTCGCCGGCACGTTCACGCACGGCCCGGCCGACCACCAGGGCTCGACCAGCTCCAACGTCTCGTCGCCGAACGGGTTGACCCCGGGGCCGGCACCGAGCGCATGCCCCAGATGCACGTGCAGGCACTTGACCCGGCCCGGCATCCCGCCGGCCGAGACGCCGGCGATTTCCGGGACCTCGCCGATCGCCTCCCGACGGGCCAGGTAGTCCTCGTGCGCCGCACGGTAGTGGGCCGCCAACTCGGGATCGGTCGTCAGCCGGTCCGCCATCTCCTTCATCAGCCCCGCCGACTCCAGTCGGCTGCACGCCGCGGTGGCCCGGGGGCAGGTCAGGTAATACAGCGTCGGGAAGGGGGTGCCATCGGCGAGGCGGGGGGTCGTCTCCACCACGTCCGGAAGGCCGCACGGGCAACGGTGGGCGACCGCCCGGGTGCCGCGGGGCGTCCGGCCGAGCTGCGCGGAAACCGCCGCCAGATCGGCCTCGGTGGCCGGCTCCCGCTGCGGCAGGGGAACGGAATCCGCCGCCGGCTCCGACGGTGGTACGACAGTCACGGTGCCCATCTCTCCTGGTGCGCTGGTGGTGGGTGGATCACTTGCCCGGCTGCTGGCTGTCCGCCGCCTGCACGCTCGACCAGAGCGTGTCGTACCAGGTCACCGGCCCGGCCGGGGCGGCCGAGCCGGCCGACTTCCCGGCGTCGCGGGCGGCGCCCTCCGGGTCGTGCAGCACCACCATCATCTTCTCGCCCGGCCGGCCCATGAAGAACCGCTCCCGAGCCTGCGTCTTGATGTACGCCGGGTCCTTCCAGTTGGCGGCCTCGGCGGTGAGCTTGGCGATCTCCGCCTCCTGCGCCGCCTGGGCGGCCTCCATCCGCTCGATGTCGGCCTGCTGGTCCAGGTAGACCCGGACCGGGTAGGTGTAGGCCAGCGCGAGCGCGATCAGGACCGCGAACAGCACGGTGGCCCGACCGGTGAAGCGACGGGGGTGGGGTGCGGCGAGCCGCTTGACGGCACCACCGGCGGCGGTACGCCGAGCGGCGGCCGGACGACTCGCGGAGCGCACACCCTCGGCGCCCCGGGCAGCACCCGGCGCCCGAGCGGCGGCACGCGGCTCGGCGCGTACGCCGGTCTCCCGAACCGATCCCCGGGTGGCGCGTCCGCCGCCCGGCCGACCGGACTGACCCGGCCGGCGGGCGGGACGCTGACCACCCGGTGTGCGGCGCTGCTGCATCGTCACACCCCTCCCCCGAGGCTTCGCGCGTCTCAGGACGAACGGTAGCGCGGGAACGCGCCAGCGCCGGCGTAGCGCGCCGCGTCGGCCAGCTCCTCCTCGATCCGGAGCAGCTGGTTGTACTTGGCGACACGGTCCGAGCGGGCCGGCGCGCCGGTCTTGATCTGGCCGCAGCCGGTGGCCACCGCCAGGTCGGCGATGGTGGTGTCCTCGGTCTCGCCGGAGCGGTGGCTCATCATGCACTTGAAGCCGGCCCGGTGGGCCAGGTCCACCGCGTCCAGGGTCTCGGTCAGCGAGCCGATCTGGTTGACCTTCACGAGGACCGCGTTCGCCGCCTTCTCCGCGATGCCCCGGGCGATGCGCTGCGGGTTGGTCACGAACAGGTCGTCACCGACGATCTGCACCCGGTCGCCGATCGAGGCGGTCAGCGTCTGCCAGCCGCTCCAGTCGTCCTCGGCCAGCGGGTCCTCGATCGACACGATCGGGTACTCGTCGGCCAGCTTGGTGTAGTAGGTGCTCATCTCCTCGGCGGACTTCGCGGCGCCCTCGAAGGTGTAGGAGCCGTTGTCGAAGAACTCCGTGGCCGCCACGTCGAGCGCGAACACGATGTCGGTCCCGAGCCGGTAACCGGCCTTCTCGACCGCCTCGGCGATCAGGTCCAGGGCCGCCGCGTTCGTCGGCAGGTTCGGCGCGAAGCCGCCCTCGTCGCCGAGCCCGGTGGAGAGGCCCTTCTTCTTCAGCACCGACTTGAGCGCGTGGTAGACCTCCGCGCCCGAGCGCAGCGCCTCGCGGAAGGTGGGCGCGCCGATCGGCGCGATCATGAATTCCTGGATGTCGACGTTCGAGTCGGCGTGCGCGCCACCGTTGAGAATGTTCATCATCGGCACCGGCAGGAGATGCGCGTTCGGGCCGCCCAGGTAGCGGAAGAGGCTCAGCTCGGCGCTGCCGGCAGCGGCCTTCGCCACCGCCAGGGAGACCCCGAGGATGGCGTTCGCGCCCAGCTCCGACTTGGTGTCGGTGCCGTCGATGTCGAGCATCTTCTGGTCGATCAGCCGCTGCTCGCTGGCCTCGTACCCGATGATCTGGTCGACGATCTTGTCTTCGACGTTGGAGACCGCCTTCTCCACGCCCTTGCCCTGGTAGCGGTCGGCGTCACCGTCGCGCAGCTCGATCGCCTCGAAGGCGCCGGTGGAGGCGCCGGAGGGCACGGCGGCGCGGGCTACCGTGCCGTCGTCCAGGCCGACCTCGACCTCGACCGTGGGGTTGCCCCGCGAGTCGAGAATCTCCCGGGCGACGATTCCCTCGATGGTTGCCACTAAGTCGCTCCTCGTTGTTGTGATCCGGTCCGTGGGTGGGCCGCGACGGTGCGGCTGAGGCAGGTGTTGAACGCAGCGTATCGGGCGGCGCGAACGGACACGGCGTCGCCCGCGCACCCGAGTCGCCCCGCGCTGACGGACATTCCCGGATTTCCGGGCGTCAACCGGCAACGGGTTTGCGCTGCGCGGACCAGATCCACCAGGCTGGTCGCCATGCCCGCCGCCTCGACCACCCTCCGCATGCTCGCCGTGTCGGTCATCGCGTCGCTCACGGTCACCGGCTGTCAGACATTCGAGGACGCCGGAGTCGCCATGGGTCGCTCGGAACTGGTCAACGACCTCGCCGCCCGACTCGATCGAGCACTCGAGTTGACCTACTCGGCCGACTACCAGTTGCCCGGCGGCCAGAGCGCCGCGATCGTGCAGGCACAGGACCCGGCCCGCTCCGCGTACACCTACCCGGGCGGGCGACTCACCGTCACCCCGGAGGCCATCACCAGGTGCACGACGACCGGTGCCCGCCCGGAGTGCACGCTGATCGCCCCGCCCACCCCGGGCAGCAAGCCCACCGTGACGCTGTTCGGCGAGGCCAACCAGCAGGGCCTCGTCACCCCGCCGGTGGTGGTCGGGCTGCTCACCGCCGCCGCGCTCGACCCGCAGGCGGTCATCAAGCAGAGTGACACCACCGTCGCCGGGCACCACGCCGCCTGCGTCGAGGTGGAGAGTTCGTCCGGCGACTTCACCGCCTGCGTGACCACCGAGGGCGTGCTCGGCAGCTTCACCGGGCCGGTCGACGGCAAGCCGGTGGAGCTGGCGCTGAACAACTACTCCGCGACGGTCGACGAGGCCGCCTTCGACCCGCCCGCCGGCGCCGGCGTCGTCGACCGCCGCCCCGGCGGCTCGTGACCGGCCGGTGACCGCCGCGCGGCGCTGAACCGCGCCGCCCGGCGTTGGCTCAGAGGCCGAGCAGGGTGCGCAGGTGGCGCGGGGGCGGGCAGTCGTGGGCGAGCATCGCGTCGTGCCAGTCGCGCACCGACACCCCGTCCGGGCGGGCGGCGGCGATCTCGGCCATTTCGCTGTAACCGACGAAGTAGGTGGAGAGCTGGGTGGAGGTGAGCTGCGCGCGCCGCCACTTGCCGGCCGCCTCACCCTCCTCCTGGAAACCGCGCCCGGTCATCAACGCCATCGCCTCGGCCTCGGGCAGGTCCTCGGCGTGCACCAGCTGGTCGAGCAGGGCGTTGATGGTCATCCGGAGTTGCATCTTGAGCTGCTGCAACCGCACCGGCAGACCGCCGAAGCCGAGCCCGGTCATCAACTCCTCGGCATACACGGCCCAGCCCTCGATGAACGGGCCGGACTCGGCCAGCGCACGGACCCGGGTGCCACCGACGTAGCGGCGGGCGTGGGCGAGCTGGAGGAAGTGCCCCGGCATCGCCTCATGCACCGTCAGGTTGCGGATCATGTGGTCGTTATACTCGCGGTAGAACGACTCGACCCGCTGCGCCGGCCAGTCCGACGGGGTGGGCGCGATGCAGTAGAACGTCGGCACGACGGCGGTCTCCAGCGGGCCCGGCGCGTCGCAGTACGCCACCGCGACGCCCCTGGCGAACTCCGGCATCTCCTGGATCACGCACCGGTCGTCGACCAGGGTGACCAGGTCGTGCGCCCGGACGAAGTCGGTCGCCTCGTCCAGGGTCACCCCGGCCAACTCGACGATCGTCGCGTCGTTCGGGTGCTCGGCGGCGAGCAGGTCGAGCGCCCGACGGACGGCCACGTCGTCGGCCGGACCGCCGACCAGCTCGACGGCGGCCTCGCGGATCTCCGCGGTGACCCGGTCCAGGTTGGCCCAGGCGCGACGCTGGATCTCGGCGGCGCCCAGCTCGGTGTCGAGGGTGTGCCAGAGCCGGGCCTCCCAGCGGCGCCGACCCAGTCGCGGGTCCCGTCCGGGGCCGGCGTCGGCGGCGAGACCGACACGCAACCAGGCGACGAACTCCTCAAGCGCGGCGATCGCGGCGGTGGCCGCCGGCTCGACCCGGTCGAGCTGGCTCGGCGCCTGGGCGAGCAGCGCCGGCAGCTCGTCGCGGATCAACGCGGCCGTGCCGGTGAACTGCCCGACCGCCGTCTCGGCGTGGATCCGCGGCATGTCCCGCAGCGTCGCGCGGGCGGTGGCGAGGGCATCCGGTACGGCGGCGAGCCGCCCGGCCAGTTGGGTCAGCCGCACCTCGGCAGGGGCGTACGGGCGGGCCAGCAGCGGGTGCAGCAGCGGCCCGGGGTTGTGCCGCAGCGGATCCCACTCGTGCGACCGGATCTCGGTCAGCTCGAACAGCTCCCGATCCACGAATGAGGTGAGCAGCGCGTGGTCGACCTGCTCGTCCAGGTCGAGCGAGTCCGGGTCCAGTTCGGACAGCGCGTTGGCCGCGTCGGAGAGCATCGCCCGGTCCGCGGCCAAGCCGTCGGCGGACAGGTCCGGCAGTCGGTCGTCGAACCGGTGATCCCCGGCAGCGGTGGCGACCCCCGGTCGCGACTCCAACAGCGCTTCGACAACCCGCTCGGCCAGCACCCCAAACGCTTCCACCCGGCCCACCCTACCGACCGTGCCCGACACCGCCGCCGGTTCCGCCCGCCGGTCCGGCCGGTCCCACCCGTTTGGTCGATCATGAAGTTGGTGCCGTCCGCCTCGGCGTGTCGAGGCATCAACTTCATGATCAACGCGGGTTGGCGGGGTCCGGTGCGGGGTTGGGCTCGGCTTGGCGGATGGCTTCGGCGTAGGCGAGGGTGGTGCGGCGGAGAGCCGCCTCGGGGTCTATGCCCGCCTCGCGGGCCGCGGCGACAGTTGTCAGCAGGCTGGCGCCGAGTCTGGCCTCGGGGTCCACCTGGGTGTCGGCCAGCGGGGGTGGGACCTCGATGCCCCTGCGGGCGGCACGGCCCAGGATCTGCGCGGCCAGGGCCAGTGCGGGCTGACTCAGGGCCACACCGTCCAGCACCGAGTGCCGCGCCTTCTCCGCGCGCTTGATCCGCTCCCAGTTCTCGGTGATCTCCTCGAGTGTGCCCGCCTGCGCGCCGGCGAAAACATGCGGATTACGCCGGATCATCTTGTCGACAAGCCCACCGGCCACGTCGTCGATGGTCCACCGCTCATCCTCGGGAAGCTCCTCGGCGAGCCGGGCGTGCAGCACCACCTGCAGGAGAACGTCGCCCAACTCCTCGCGCAGCGCGTCGGTGTCGTCGGCGCTGATCGCGTCGTACGCCTCGTAGCTCTCCTCCAGCAGGTAACCGGCGAGGCTACGGTGCGTCTGCGCCCGCTTCCACGGGTCGCCACCCGGCGAGGCCAGCCGATCCAGCACCGCCACCGCATCGAGCAGCCGGGCACCCGGCGGATCCCACGAGCCGTACATCAGCTCCAGCTCGGCCAACCCCGGCTGCCGGGCCAGCCGCAGACCCAACTCCCGGGCCAGCGCCTCGTCGCCCGCCGGGCCGGCCAGCCACACCACCGTGCCGTGCGCCGCCACCGCGTCCAGCAACGGCTGCGTCGCCGGGCCGTCCACGACCGCGACCTCGGCGCCCGCCTGACGCACCGCAGTGACCAACTCGCTGTCCGCGCCGGTCAGCACCGGGTGCTGGCGTACGACGTCCCAGGCCGCGGCGGTCAACAGGCCGGCGGGCAACCGTGGTGAGGTGACCAGGAGGACGATCCGTGCGGTCATGCTCAGCTGGCCGTGCCCTCAGCCTTCGGCGGCGCGGTCGACCCCTCCGGGGTGGAGATGTCGGTGACCGCGTCGGAGGCCGGCTCGCCCAGCGGCACACTCACCGCGGGTGCGTCGTCAGCGAAGCTGAGCAGCGGGAACTCCAGGGGACGGTAGCGAGGGCTGACGGTGACGTCGTAACGATCGACCGCCTCGCCCAGGAGCCTCTTGGTCGCCAGCGCACCCTGCAACTGCTCGCCGTTGAGCTGACCGGCGGCCTCCTCATCGGTCACCTGGGGCTGGATCTTGCCGGCCGCACGCCCGGCGGCGATCACGTCGGCCATCTCCTGCTCGGTCGGTTCGACCGGCTCACCCGGCAGCCCGGACAGGCAGGTGAAGAACTTCGCCACCTCGCGCACGTACCCGGTCTCCGGGCTGAGACCGAGCTGCTGGGCGGCCTGGTCGGCCGTCACCTGGCCGCGCGGCTGATAGTTCTTCTCGGCGGAGAGCTGCTCGCACACCTTGGTCAGCACCATCGCCCGGACCACGTCGGCCGCCTCGGGCAGGGTCGGTTGCTGCGCCCCCGGCTGACCACCGGCGGAGGGCTCCTCGCTCGGCGTCGGGTTCTTGGTCCGCAGGTCCTTCATCACGTCGGCGACCTGAAGGTCGGTGATGCGCTGGTCACCGACGTAAGCGGCGATACCAGGCTCAGCACGGCAACCGGAGAGGGCGACGAGGCCGAGCGCCACAGTGGCGACGGCGGCAAGACGGCGAGCACGCATAGCCGTCACTCTCTCACGCCGTCACCCGAGGTTGTGACGCCCCCCACCACCGCCATCCCGGCGACCAGGGCCGGCGCCGACTCGGCACCGGCCCCGGTCGAGGGGACACCACCGGCTCAGGCGGTCGCACCCGCGACGGCGAGCGGGGCGGGGGCACCCAGCACATCGGAGAGCAACTGCGCGCACCACTGGAGCAACGCCTGGTCGCGCAGCGGCTCGCCACCGATCCGACGGGTGGTCGGTCGGGGCACGCTGACCTGGTCGGTGGCCTGCTTGTAGACGGCATCCGGGTGGTAGCGCTTGAGCCGCAACTGCTTCGAGTCCGGAAGGGGCAGCGGACCGAACCGTACGTGCTTGCCCTGCATGGACACGTCGGTCAAACCGTAGCGGCGGGCCAGCAGGCGGAACCGGGCCACCTCCACCAGGTTCTGCACCGGGGCCGGCGGCTCGCCGTACCGGTCGGTCATCTCGGCGATCACCTCGCCCAGCCGCTCCTCGTCGCGCGCCTCGGCGAGCTTGCGGTACATCTCCAGGCGCAGCCGCTCCACGCTGACATAGTCGTGGGGCAGGTGCGCGTCGACCGGCAGATCGATCTTGACGTCGGTCTCCTCCTCCGGCCGCTCACCCTTGAACGCGGAGACCGCCTCGCCGACCATCCGCACGTACAGGTCGAAGCCGACGCCCTCGATGTGCCCGGACTGCTCGCCGCCGAGCAGGTTGCCGGCACCCCGGATCTCCAGGTCCTTCATCGCCACGTACATGCCGGCGCCCAACTCGGTGTGCTGGGCGATGGTCGCCAACCGCTCGTGGGCGTGCTCGGTGAGCGGCTTCTCCGGCGGGTAGAGGAAGTAGGCGTACGCCCGCTCCCGACCCCGGCCGACCCGACCACGGATCTGGTGCAGCTGGGCCAGACCGAGCAGGTCGGCCCGCTCCACGATCAGGGTGTTGGCGTTCGGGATGTCGATGCCCGACTCGACGATCGTGGTGCAGACCAGGACGTCGAACTCCTTCTCCCAGAAGCCGACCATGACCTTCTCCAGGGCGTCCTCGCCCATCTGGCCGTGCGCCACCGCGACCCGCGCCTCGGGCACCAACTCCCGCAGCCGCCGCGCGGCCCGGTCGATCGACTCGACCCGGTTGTGCAGGTAGAAGACCTGCCCGTCGCGGAGCAACTCACGGTGGATGGACGCGGCCACCTGCCGGTCGTCCTGCGCGCCGACGAAGGTGAGCACCGGGTGCCGCTCCTCCGGCGGAGTGGCGATGGTGGACATCTCCCGGATGCCGGTGATGGCCATCTCCAGGGTCCGCGGGATCGGGGTGGCCGACATGCTGAGCACGTCGACCGAGGCGCGCAGCGTCTTCAGGTGCTCCTTGTGCTCGACCCCGAAGCGCTGCTCCTCGTCGACGATCACCAGACCCAACTGCTTGAAACGGGTCGCCGTCTGCAACAGGCGGTGGGTGCCGATGACGATGTCGACGGTGCCGTCGGCGACCATCTCCAGCGTCCGCTCGGTCTCCTTCGCGGTCTGGAATCGCGACAGCTGCCGGATCTGGACCGGGAACTGGCTCATCCGCTCGGCGAACGTGTTGTAGTGCTGCTGCACCAGCAGGGTGGTCGGCACCAGCACCGCCACCTGCTTACCGTCCTGGACCGCCTTGAAGGCCGCCCGGACCGCGATCTCGGTCTTGCCGTAGCCGACGTCACCGCAGATCAACCGATCCATCGGGACGGTCTGCTCCATGTCCCGCTTGACCTCGTCGATCGCGGCGAGCTGGTCCGGAGTCTCCTGCCAGGGGAAGGCGTCCTCCAGCTCGCGCTGCCACGGCGTGTCCGGGCCGAACGAGTGCCCCTTGGACGCCTTGCGGGCCGCGTAGAGCTGGATGAGCTGCGCGGCGATCTCCCGGACCGCCTTGCGGGCCCGCGCCTTGGACTTCTGCCAGTCCGAGCCGCCCATCTTGTGCAGGGTGGGCTGCTCGCCACCCACGTAGCGGGAGAGCTGGTCGAGCTGGTCGGTCGGCACGAACAGCCGGTCGCCGGGCTGGCCCCGCTTGCTGGCCGCGTACTCGATGACCAGGTATTCCCGGCTGGCGCCGTTGACGGTGCGCTGCACCAGCTCGACGTAGCGGCCGATGCCGTGCTGCTCGTGCACCACGTGGTCGCCGGCCCTCAACTCCAGCGGGTCGATGGTGTTGCGACGGCGACTCGGCATCTTGCGCATGTCCCGCGTCGAGGTGCCCCGACCGCCGGTCACGTCATTGCCGGTAAGCAGCACGAAGCGCGACGCCTCGTCGACGAACCCGCTGCTCAGCGCACCACAGGTGACCACCAACTCGCCGGGGACGGGTGCCGTCGGCACCTCCTCGGTCAGCCGGGCACCCAGCCCGGCGTCGCGCAGCACCTCCACCGCCCGCTGGGCGGGGCCGTGCCCCTCGAACACCAACGCGATCGACCAGCCCTCGCCGGCCCAGCGCTTGAGGTCCTCGACCACCCGTGCGGTCTCCCCGTGATAGAGCGGCGCCGGCTGCGCGGACAGGGTCACCGCGATGGCGTCGTCCGGGGTGACGACGGCCTGCTCCGGCGCGTCCTCCCAGGGCTGCCGCGCCTCGACCGTCTCCGCTTCCACCAGCCCGAACGGGGACAGCGTCCACCAGGGCTGGCGGAGCTGGGCCGCGACCGCGCGTACCTCACCGAGGGTGCGGAACGCGGCGGCGCCGACGTCCACCGGAGCCTGCCCGCCGACCGCGGCGGCGGCCCAGCTGGCCTGCAAGAACTCCTCCGAGGTACGCACCAGGTCGTGCGCCCGGGTGCGAATGCGCTCCGGATCGCAGAGCAACACGTGGGTGCCGGCCGGCATGGCGTCCAGCAGCAGCTCCAACGAGTCGGGGCCGACCAGCACCGGGGCCAGCGACTCCATCCCCTCGACCGGGATGCCCTCGGCCAGTTTGTCCAGGATCTCGGCCAGCTCGGGGTGCTGCTCGGCGAGCGCGGCGGCCCGGTCGCGGACCGACGGGGTGAGCAGCAACTCCCGACACGGCGGCGCCCAGAGCAGCGGCACCTGCTCGATGGTCCGCTGGTCGGCGACGGCGAAGGTGCGGATCTCCTCCACCTCGTCGCCCCAGAACTCGACCCGGGACGGGTGCTCGTCGGTGGGCGGGAAGACATCCAGGATGCCGCCGCGCACCGCGAACTCGCCGCGCTTGGTGACCAGGTCGACCCGGGCGTACGCCATGTCGACCAGACGGTGGGCGACCTCCTCCAGGTCCGCCTCCTCGCCCGCGGCGAGCTGCACCGGCTCCAGGTCACCGAGGCCCTTGAGCTGCGGCTGGAGCAGCGAACGGACCGGGGCCACCACCACCCGCAACGGACCGGTGCCGCCGTGCGCGTCGGTCGCCTCCGGGTGCGCCAACCGGCGCAGCACGGCCAGCCGTCGACCCACCGTGTCCGAGCGTGGGGACAGCCGCTCGTGCGGCAGCGTCTCCCAGGAAGGGAAGACCACCACCTGGTCAGCGGGCAGCAACCCGCCGAGCGCGGCGGCCAGGTCATCGGCCTCGCGGGTGGTGGCGGTCACCGCCAGCACCGGGCGCCCGGCTCCGTCGTTGTCCGCGGCCACCGCCGCGACGGCGAACGGGCGCAGCGCCGCCGGAGCGGTGATGTCGAGGCCGTCGACCTGGGCGGCACCGGAGCGCGCCAGGTCACGCGCCCGCGCCAGCCCGGGGTCGGCCAGGGCGGCGGTGAACAGACCGGTGAGCAAGGGAATCCTTCCAGGGAGTCGACGCACACGACGGCGGCCCCTCGTCCAACCGGACGGGGGGTGCACGACAACAAGCCTATCCCCGCCGACCGACAGTCACCCCCTTCCGCCCCAGGTCGGCCCGGCGCCCTCCAGCGCCCCGCGCCTTCCCGCGCCCCCGCGCCCCCGTGCCCTTCGCTCGTCCCGCGCCCCCGTGCCCTTCGCTCGTCCCGCGCCCCCGCGCCTTCGCACGTCCCGCGCCCCCGCGCCTTCGCACGTCCCGCGCCCCGCGCCTTCGCACGTCCCGCGTCCCGCGCCCCCGCGCCTTCCCGCGCCCCGCGCCCCGCGCCCCGCGCCCCGCGCCCCGCGCCCCGCGCCCAAGATCCGAGCAACTTCCCCGATGTTGCTGCCTCCAACACGCGGGAGACAGCAACATCCCGGAAACTGCGCGGATCTTGACCACAAACACCGCCCCCGAGAGACCGGGAGCGGGGTTTGGCGCGCCACCCGCCGCCAAGGTCACGCTCGAACCGGGATGTAGTGGCATCACCGGCGGCCGATGCCCCTACATCCCGGATATTTCGCGATCTTGACGGGAGCGCCCGGCGCGACGGGCCACGCAGGGATCTTGACCGTCGTGAACCGGCGTGGTCGGGTTTGGGGATGAGTCAGCAGTGGCGGGCACAGTTCGACGCGGAGGTGAGCTTCGCCAACGGTGGCGGGCTGCGCACCGAGGGGTTCCGGCTCGACATTCCCGGTCGGGAGATCACCGACGCCGACCTGGCGGCGTTGTTCGTCCGGCACCTCGGGCTGTTGATGGTCGCCGACGTCCGGATCAGCGCCAAGACGATCATCGAAGAACCACACAAGGGCGGCCGGGGTGTCGCCGTCGAGGAACCCGTCGCCGACCGTCGGCTGGTCGAGCTGAGCCACGTGATCAGCGACGGGATGACCACCCTGCCCGGTTGGCCGGGGCCCCGGATCACCGACTGGCTGACCTTCGCGACGTCCCGCGAGCGGTACGCGCCGGGCACCGAGTTCCAGGTGGCCCGGATCGACATGATCGCCAACACCGGCACGTACCTGGACACGCCCGCCCATCGCTGGTCCGGCGGCGCCGATCTGACCGGGGTGTCCCTGGACCGCCTCGCCGACCTGCCCGGGGTGGTGGTCCGGGTGCCGGCCGGCAGCCGAGCGGTGGACCGGTTGATGCTGGCCCCCTACGAGGTGGCCGGCCGGGCGGTGTTGCTGCACACCGGATGGGATACCCACTTCGGCACCGAGCGCTACGGCGCGCCGGATGCGCCGTACCTGACCGGGGACGCCGCCCAGGCGCTGGCCGACGCGGGGGCTGCGCTGATCGGCATCGACTCGATCAACATCGACGACATGAGCGCGGCGGCCGGCGGCGTACGCCCCGCGCACAGCACCCTGCTCGCCGCCGGCATTCCGATCGTGGAGCACCTGACCGGTCTGGACGCGTTGCCGCCGACCGGGTTCCGGTTCACCGCGGCCCCGCCGATGGTGGCCGGCATGGGCACCTTCCCGGTCCGCGCCTTCGCCGTCGTCACCCCCTGACCGACACGACACCACGACGGCCGGCCGCCCCGCGCCGGCCTCCTTCCGCCCCGCTCCGGGCCGGCACGGTGGTTGAGATCACGCCCGAAAACACCCTTTCGGAGGCAGTGGATCGCCCGGGGGCCCTCCAGACATCCGGTGCGCGCGGATACCATCCAGTAAGTCGGACAGCGCTGTCCTTCGTACCCACGTAAGGGAGCGCATCGTGACCGACCAGCACGACCACGACGGCCCGGACGCCGCACTGCGCGCCGACATCCGCCGACTCGGCACCCTGCTCGGCCAGACCGTGGCCCGCCAGGAGGGTCGCCCGCTACTCGACCTCGTCGAGGAGATTCGCGCCCAGGTCCGCACCGACGCCCCGGCGGCCGCCCAGCGGCTCGGCGGGCTCGACGTGACCACCGGCACGAAGCTGGCGCGCGCCTTCTCCACCTACTTTCACCTGGCCAACATCACCGAGCAGGTGCACCGCGCGCGGGATCTGCGTCGCCGCCGCGCGGTCCAGGGCGGCTGGCTGGACCAGGCCGCGAAGATGATCGCCGAGCGCGGGGTGCCGGCCGAGGAGATCGCCAACGCGGCGCGTCGGCTGGCGGTACGACCGGTCTTCACCGCGCACCCGACCGAGGCGGCCCGCCGCTCGATCCTGTCCAAGCTGCGGGCGATCGCCGACGAGTTGGACACCGAGACCGCCAACGCGATCCTCTACGGCGCCAGCGACGAGGGCCCGGCCAACCGCCGGCTCGCCGAGCTGCTGGACCTGATGTGGCAGACCGACGAGCTGCGGCTCGACCGGCCGGACCCGACGGACGAGGCCCGCAACGCGATCTACTACCTCCGCGACCTGTACGCCGAGGCCGCGCCGCAGGTGCTCGACGACCTGGCCGACACGTTGCGCACGCTCGGCGTGGAGACGTCACCGACGGCCCGCCCGTTGAGCTTCGGCACCTGGATCGGCGGGGACCGCGACGGCAACCCGTTCGTCACTCCGGCGGTCACCCGCGAGGTGCTGACCATCCAGCACGAGCACGGCATCGCGGCCACCGAGAAGGCGATGGACCAGCTCATCGACGAGGTGTCGGTCTCCCGCCGGCTGCGCGGGGTGTCCCTGGACCTCGCCGCCAGCCT
Organism: Micromonospora sp. NPDC049645; assembly: GCF_040675155.1. Classification (NCBI taxonomy): domain Bacteria; kingdom Bacillati; phylum Actinomycetota; class Actinomycetes; order Micromonosporales; family Micromonosporaceae; genus Micromonospora; species Micromonospora sp. NPDC049645. The sequence goes on along the minus strand of NZ_JBFAOI010000001.1, from coordinate 1,062,286 downwards.
CGCCGCCGACCTGGACGCGCTGCCCGAGGTGGCGCCACGCTTCCGCCGGGTCAACGCGGAGGAGCCGTACCGGCTCAAGGCACGCTGCGTGAAGGCGAAGCTCGCCAACACCCGGCTGAGGTTGCGCCAGGGCACCGCGCACGCGCCCGGCCGGGACTACCGCGGCTCCGCCGAGCTGATCGCCGACCTGGACCTGCTGCGCGCCTCGCTGGCCCGCAACTCCGGGCAGCTCACCGCCGTCGGTCGGCTGGCCTCCACCATCCGTACGGTCTCCGCGTTCGGGCTGCACCTGGCCACCATGGATGTCCGGGAGCACGCCGAGGCGCACCACGCGGTGCTCGCGCAGCTCTACGAGGCGGTCGGCGAGGTCTCCGACTACCCGGCGCTGACCCGGTTGGAGCGCACCAAGCTGCTCGCCGACGAGCTGACCGGCCGCCGCCCCCTGTCGACGGTGGACACGTCGCTGTCCGAGCCGGCCCGCAAGACGTTCGACGTGTTCGGCACCATCCGGGAGGCACAGGACCGGTTCGGCGCCGAGGTGATCGAGTCGTACATCATCTCGATGACCTTGGGTGTCGACGACGTGCTGGCCGCCGTGGTGCTGGCCCGCGAGGCCGGCCTGGTAGACGTGCACAGCGGGCGGGCCCGGATCGGGTTCGTGCCGCTGCTGGAGACGCCGGCCGAGCTGAACGCCGGTGGCGAACTCCTCGACGAGCTGCTGTCGCTGCCCGCGTACCGGGCCCTGGTGACCGCCCGCGGCGACGTGCAGGAGGTCATGCTCGGCTACTCCGACTCGAACAAGGAGGCCGGGATCACCACCAGCCAGTGGTCGATCCACCGGGCGCAGCGTGCGCTGCGCGACGTGGCCGCCCGGCACGGTGTGCACCTGCGGCTGTTCCACGGCCGGGGCGGCACGGTCGGGCGCGGCGGCGGGCCGACGCACGAGGCGATCCTGGCGCAGCCGTACGGCACGATGGACGGCGCGATCAAGGTGACCGAGCAGGGCGAGGTCATCTCCGACAAGTACACCCTGCCGTCGCTGGCGCGGGAGAACCTGGAGCTGACCCTGGCCGCCGTGCTCCAGGCGACCCTGCTGCACACCGCGCCCCGGCAGCCGGCCGAGATGCTGGAGCGCTGGGACGCGACGATGGACAAGGTCTCCGAGTCGGCGTTCCGGTCCTACCGGTCACTCGTCGAGGACCCGGACCTGCCCGCGTACTTCTGGGCGTCCACCCCCACCGAGTTGCTCGGCGCCCTGAACATCGGCTCCCGGCCGGCGAAGCGCCCGAACACCGGTGCGGGGCTGTCCGGGCTGCGGGCCATCCCGTGGGTGTTCGGCTGGACGCAGACCCGGCAGATCGTGCCGGGCTGGTTCGGTGTCGGCTCCGGGCTGGCCGCCGCCCGCGAGGCCGGCCTGGCGGACGTGCTGGCCGAGATGCACCGCAACTGGCACTTCTTCCGCACGTTCCTGTCGAACGTCGAGATGATGCTGACCAAGACCGACCTGAACATCGCCCGCCGGTACGTCGAGACGCTGGTGCCGAAGAAGCTGCACCCGATCTTCGAGCAGATCGAGCAGGAGTACGAGCTGACCAAGCGGGAGGTGCTGGCGGTGACCGCCTCGCCGGCCCTGCTGGAAAACTCGCCGGTGCTCCAGCGCACCCTGGCGGTCCGCGACACCTACCTGGAGCCGCTGCACCATCTCCAGGTGGCGCTGCTGCGCCAGTACCGGGAGTCGGGTGCCGCCGGGCGGGCGATCGCCACCGCCCCGGGGGGCCGACGCGCACCCAGCGACGGCACCGCTCTGGAACGCGCGCTGTTGACCACGGTGAACGGCATCGCCGCCGGCATGCGCAACACCGGCTGACCAGCCGAGAAGCCGGGCCGGCCACTGGCCCGTCGATCATGGAGTTGTGGTGCCCCCGGAAAGCCGCCAACAACGGCGAACCGGCCACCACAACTCCATGATCGGCCGGATTGGGCAGCGGTCAGAAGTCGCCGCCGCCGAAATCTCCGCCGCCGAAGTCTCCGCCACCGAAGCCGCCGCCGCCGAAATCGCCACCGGCGTAGTCCCCACCGGCGTAGTCGCCCCCGCCGAAGTCGCCACCCTGGTCGCCGCCGCCGAAGTCGCCACCCTGGTCGCCGCCGTCAGCGCCCTGGTCGACACCGTCACCGAAGCCCTCCTGGTAGCCGGCTTCGTAGCCGTACCCGGGGTCGGCGAAGGCGGGCGAGAACAGCGCGTCGGCGATCAGGATGCCGCCGAGCACACCGGCGCCGGCGCCCAGCGCCGTCTTCCACCACGGCGTCGAATACCACCCGGCGGGCACCGGTCGACCCTGATACCGCCCACCGGGGTAGTAGTAGGGCGTGTCCCGACCGGGTTGCGGCCCAGCCCGGAAGGTCTGCCCCTGCACGTCGACCTCGCGCTCCTTGGTGAGCTGTCCGACACCACGGGCGGCGGCCAGGGTCGGCAGCTCCGGGCCGGGGTCGATGCCCAGCGCCGTGCGCGCCGCCCGGATGTACGCCAGCCCCTCCAGCGCGGTTTCCCGGGCCAGCCCGAACTGGTGCGGCGTGGACGCCTGTTCCAGCTGGGAGCCCGCCGCGTTGTACCGCTCACCGGCGTCGGCCAGCGCCTGGCGTACCGCTGGTTCGTCGCCGTGCAGGTTCAGCAACTGGCCGCCGAGGCGCTCGTACCACCGTTGCGCCTCCGCGCGGGCGTCGCCGAGCTCGGTGCGCCGACGGGCACCGGCCTGGGCGCGGATGAGCGCCGCGGCGCCCAGCGCGCCGACCAGCACCACGACGAGGCAGAGCACAAGTTCCATGGCATCGAACGTACCCCCGGCTGTCACGTCGTATCCGTCTGGCAAGCTCCGGTGATGGACGTCTCGACGCTGCTCCTGGTGATCGTGTGCCTCGGTGCCGGCGGGGCGGTGGGCTGGCTCGCGGCCCGGTCCCGGTCGGCGGCCGACATCGCCCGGCTGGATGCCACCCTGGCCGCCACCCGGGAGGGCGAGGGCCGGCTGGAGCAGTCCATGCGGGCGCTGAGCTACGAGGCCACCGCCCAGTCCCAGGAGGCGGTGGCCCGTGCGGTCGCGCCGCTGCACGACAGCCTGCGTCGCTACGAGCAGCGGGTGGCCGAGTTGGAGCACGACCGCGTCGACGCGTACGCCGAGCTGCGGGAACAGGTCCGCTCGATGAACGCGGTCTCGGGTGAGCTGCGCACCGAGACCAAGCAGTTGGTGGCGGCGCTGCGCGCGCCGCAGGTGCGGGGCCGGTGGGGCGAGCACCAGCTGCGCCGGATCGTCGAGGCGGCCGGCATGCTGGAGCACTGCGACTTCTCCGAGCAGGTCACGGCCACCACCGACCAGCAGGTCGTCCGACCGGATCTGGTGGTCCGACTGCACGGGGGCCGGTCGGTGGTGGTGGACGCCAAGGCGCCGTTCGACGCCTACCTGACGGCCATGGAGGCCCGCGACGAGCGCGGCCGGGACACGTACCTCGACGCGCACGCGCGGCACCTGCGCGGGCACGTCGACGCGCTGGCCGCCAAGTCGTACTGGTCGGCGTTCGACAGTTCACCCGAGTTCGTGGTGCTGTTCGTCCCCGCCGACCCGTTCCTCGACGTCGCGCTCCAGCGAGACCCGACGCTGCTGGAGCACGCCTTCACCCGCAACGTGGTGCTCGCCACGCCGGCCACGTTGGTCGCCCTGCTGCGCACTGTCGCGTACTCGTGGCGGCAGGAGGCGCTGGCCCGCAACGCGCTCGCCGTGCACACCCTCGCCCGGGAGCTGTACGGCCGGCTCTCCACCCTGGGCGACCACGTGGGCAAGCTCGGCTCCTCGTTGGCCGGCGCGGTGACCGCCTACAACCGGGCGGTCGGCTCGTTGGAGGCCCGGGTGCTGGTCAGCGCCCGCAAGCTCGCCGAGTTGGGCGTCTCGGACGAGGAGTTGGCCACGCCGGCCCAGGTCGAGTTGACCCCGCGGCAGCCGCAGGCGCCCGAGCTGGCCGACCCGGCCGACGACGGGGCCCCGGCCCGCTAGCGCGGATCGTCAGGACCTGCTGGCCGCCGTCACGACGAACGGGGTGCCCTGCTGGCAGGTGGTCATCATGCCGGGCTCCACCCGGCCGGTGACCTCGACCCGCGCGCCCGGCCTCAGCACGTCACGCGGGCCGCCGACAAGCAGGTAACCGTCGAGCAGTACGCAGTTGGGCTCCACGCCACCCTGGAGGGTGCCGCTGAGCGTGGTGGCTCCGACGCCCGGGGGCGTGCTCGGGCCGCCCGGCTTCGGGGTGTTCGGGCGGGCCGGCACGGTGGGGGCGACGGTCGACGGCGTGGGGGTCGGGTCGGGCGTGGGCTGGCTGGTCACCGGCTGCGCTCCCGTGGGTGTCGGGGTGGGTGTGCCGCCCCCGACGCCCTGGCCGCCGCAGGCGCTCAGCGCCACGCAGACGGCCAGCGCGGGGACGGTGAGCCGAAGAGTCCTCATGCCGAATCTGACGTACGCCGACCCGGGTTCGTTCCCGTGTTCAGCCGCGCGCCGCGGCCTTCATGTCCCGCTTCAGCTCCTGCGGAAGCGAGAACGTGAGCCGCTCGTTGGCGGTGGTGATCTCCTCGACGTCGGCGAAACCCCGCGCGGCGAGGTGGGCCAGCACCTCCTGGACCAGGTCGTCCGGGACGCTCGCGCCGGAGGTCAGGCCGACCGTCGTGGCCCCCTCCAGCCAGGCGTCGTCGATCTCGTGCGCGAAGTCGACCAGGTGACCGGCGCGGGCGCCCGCGTCCAGGGCGACCTCGACCAGGCGAACCGAGTTGGAGGAGTTCGTCGAGCCCACCACGATCACCACGTCGCAGTCGGCGGCGATCTCCTTGACGACGTGCTGGCGGTTGGAGGTGGCGTAGCAGATGTCGTCACTGGGCGGGGACTGCAACAGCGGCAGCCGCTGCTTGAGCCGGGCCACCGTCTCCAGCGTCTCGTCGACCGAGAGCGTGGTCTGGGAGAGCCACACCACCTTCTCCGGATCACGGACGGTGATCTTGTCGGCGTCGTCCGGGCCGTCGACCAGTTGGATGTGCGCGGGGGCCTCACCGGCGGTCCCGATGACCTCTTCGTGCCCCTCGTGGCCGATGAGCAGGATGTCGTAGTCCTCGGCGGCGAAGCGCCGCGCCTCGTGGTGCACCTTGGTCACCAGCGGGCAGGTCGCGTCGATCGCCTTCAGCGAGCGCGCCTTGGCCTGCTCGTAGACCTCGGGCGCGACGCCGTGCGCGGAGAAGATGACGGTGGCGCCCTCCGGCACCTCCTCGTTCTCCTCCACGAAGATCGCGCCCTGGGCCTCCAGGGTCTGGACCACGTGCTTGTTGTGCACGATCTGCTTGCGCACGTAGATCGGGGCGCCGTAGAGCTTGAGCGCCTCCTCCACGGTCTGCACCGCGCGGTCGACTCCCGCACAGTAGCCGCGGGGCTTGGCCAGGAGCACGCGCTTGCCGGTCCGGTGAGTCGCCTGAGCCTCAGTCACCACCCCATCGTACGTGCCGCCCCCGAACCTCGACCCGGCCCACAACCCACCCCCAGGTCTTGTTGATCAAGAGGTTTGCGTCAGGAACTCGCCCAGCGCTGACGCAAACCTCTTGATCACCGGGTGGGTCCGTAGGGTGGGCGGGTGACTGTGGGCGGAGACGGGCGGGTGGGCGGCGGCGGGGCCAGCAGTGCGGAGGAGCCCTGGCCGGTGCGGGTGGTCAGCCAGAAGGTCGGGGCCTGGATCGCCAAGCTGGGCTGGGTGTGGGTGGACGGGCAGGTGGCGCAGATCAGCCGCCGCCCCGGTGCCAGCACGGTTTTCCTCACCCTGCGTGACCCGTCGGCCGACCTGAGTCTGACCGTCACCACCAACCGGGACGTACTGGACGCGGGTGCGCCGGAGCTTCGCGAGGGCGCCCGGGTGGTGCTGCACGCCAAGCCGGAGTTCTACGCCGCCCGGGGCACGCTGAGCCTGCGCGCCGACGAGATTCGCCAGGTGGGGCTCGGGGAGCTGCTGGCCCGGCTGGAGAAGCTCAAGAAGCTGCTCGCCGCCGAAGGGCTCTTCGACCGTGCCCGCAAGCGTCGACTGCCGTTCCTGCCCGGCCGGATCGGGCTGATCACCGGTCGCGCGTCGGCGGCGGAACGGGACGTGCTGACCAACGCCCGTCGGCGCTGGCCCGCGGTGGAGTTCCGCACGGTCAACGTCGCCGTACAGGGCCCCGCCGCGGTGCCGCAGATCGTCGACGCGCTCAAGGTGCTGGACGCCGACCCGAGCATCGACGTGATCATCATCGCCCGGGGTGGCGGCGGCATCGAGGACCTGCTGCCCTTCTCCGACGAGGCGCTCTGCCGCGCGGTGTTCGGCTGTCGTACCCCGGTGGTCAGCGCGATCGGCCACGAGACGGACGCGCCACTGATCGACTACGTCGCCGACGTCCGCGCCTCCACGCCGACCGACGCGGCCAAGCGGGTCGTCCCCGACCTCACCGAGGAGGTACGCCTCATCAGCCAGGCCCGGCACCGCCTCGAACGGGCGGTGCGCAACCTCGTCGACCGCGAGACGCACCGGCTCGACGGGCTGCGCTCCCGGCCGGTGCTGGCCCGGCCCCAGGTGATGGTGGAGCATCGGGCCACCGAGCTGACCGCGCTGCGGCAGCGGGCCGGCCGCTGCCTGGACCATCGGCTCACCGCCGCGGAGGACGACCTGCGGCACACCGTCGCGCGGCTGCGGGCGCTCTCCCCCGCCGCGACCCTCGACCGGGGGTACGCGATCGTGCAGCGCGCGGGCGGCCATGTCGTCCGCGCGGCGGCGGAGGTCGGCAAGGGCGACCCGTTGCGGGTACGACTGGCCGACGGTGAGCTGGCCGCCACGGTGGATGGCTGAGTGGCGACGCGGCGAGGCGGAGAGCGGTGTGCTGAGATGAACGCGATGACTGACGACACGAAGGCCGGGCCGGACGAGCGGCTCAGCTACGAGCAGGCCCGCGCCGAGTTGGCCTCGGTGGTGGAGCGGCTGGAGGCCGGCGGCACGTCCCTGGAGGAGTCGCTGGCGCTCTGGGAACGCGGTGAGGCGCTGGCGGTGATCTGTCAACGCTGGCTGGATGGCGCGCGGGCGCGGATCGACGCCGCCCGGCAGGAGCCGGCTTCCTGACCCGTGGGCGCGGGAACGACTCGAACCGCCGGTGGGACGGCCGGAGCCGCCCCACCCGCGTACGTCAGTTGAACAGGCTGTACAGCTCGGCCGGCGCCTCGACGACCTGGTTCGCCGGCGGCTTCTGCGCGGCGGTGGCGGCACCGTAGTCGGAGTACGTCATCCGGATCTCCTGGGCGGTGGTCTGCCCGGCGGCCGGCAACTGCAGCACCAGCTCGCTGAGGCGGCCCTGCGGATCCACCTTCGCGGTGAACGGGACGGTCTTCGCCTGGGTGCCCAACGCGGCGATGGTGGCGGCGTTCAGCGAGCCCGCCTCGGCGGCCTTGGTGACGTCGATGGTGCCGGCGTACGCGCCGGTGCCGGTGCTGCGGACCTCGGTGATGCCCTCGGTGAGGACCGCGCTGCCGGCCGGGTCGACCTTTTCGAAGTCGAAGCCGAGGTTACGGTTGCCCTTGATCCGGGCCTGGTCCAGGTGCTGGTACTTGCCCAGGTTGAGCTGCTTGATGGCGGGCAGGCTGTTGGCGGTGGGGCCGCTCAGCTCCAGCTTGACCCAGCTGTCCGGCTTGTAGTGGATCACGTCGAGTTTCATCGCCAGATCGGCCGACGGGCCACCGATGGATATCTTCATCGCCGCGCTCTGGCTCGGCTGGTGCACCAGCCCGTCGACCGTCGAGCCGGCGCCGGCCAGGGTGAACCGGAAGTTCCCGTTGCTGATCTCCTTGGTGGAGTCGAGCAAGGCCTGCTTGGCGTCGCCCGCCACCGGGGCGCCGGACGGGCTCGCCGTGCCGGACGCGCTCACCGTCGGGGACGGCGTCGAGCCGGTGGTGCCGGTTCCGCTGGCGCAGGCGGCCAGTGCGGGCGTGATCAGAGCGGCGGCTACCAGGCCGGCGCCGAGTCGTCGAACAGTCATGCGTGTCTCCCAAGGGGGTCACCCGACGACCTGAGGCGGCGCCGGAAACCGGGCGACGCAGCAGCACCGTCGGCTGCGTCGCGCGATCCGGACCGAGCAGCGCGCCCGGATCACTTCCTCCTTGTTCCCTGTCGACGCGTCGGACAATCACCCTTGGGGCTGGTTGCCCAGATTCGACGCCGGCGACCGCCCGACCCACCCACCGCTCAGCGCAGCGAGCCGGCCAGTTCGCGGAGTTCGTTGTCCCGGGCATCACCGACGACGATCACCGTGCGGGTCGGCTCCAGCAGCACCAACGCCTGCTGGTTTCCCCGGGCCGTGTAGAGCTGCCAGGTGCGCCCGGCCAGCTCGGTGGGGCCCTGCGGCTGGCCCTGACTGGTCAGCTCCGCGGGGAGCAGACGATCCGCCGGGACGTTGCTCTGCAACAGTTGGACCCCCCGCCCCTCCGGGGTGAGGTAGCCGATCCGCAGGTTCGCACCGTTCTCGACGGTCTGGTAGCGGGCGCTGACCGTCGACCACTCGGAGCTGAGCCCCTGCGGCTGGCTCACCGGGAAGGCGTTCGCCGACCGGGCCTGCTCGATCGCGGGAGCCGGATCGACGGTGGTGGGAGAGTCGCCGCCGAGGAACCCCCGGTAGAACGCCAGCAGGAGAGCGATTGGCACGAGCAGCACGAGCAGCGAGATCGCCATGTCCTTCGGCGACCGCTCGGACTTGGCGGCCACCGCCGGTGGCGGCGGCGGCGTCCGTTCGGTCGCGGCGGGCTCGCCACCCGGGCCGGCGGGGACGTCGACCGGCGGCTCGGCGGGGACGTGCACCGGCGGCTCGGCGGGGGCGTCGACCGGCGGCTGACCGTCGGGCGGCGTGCGGTCGGCGGGTACGCGATCGGCTGGCTGTGCGGGTTCCACCCCACTATCTTCGCAGCCGCCCGACCGGCGGTATCCGGGCCATCACCGCCCCGCGCCGACGCCCGGTCGGCGATCGTGTGAGGATCAGCGACAAAGCCGGCAGCGGGGACCTCCCCTCCGCCGGTCGTCCCCGCACCGTCGCGAGGAGGAGTAGCCGCCATGACGAACACCAGGACGCGGATCCCACAGGATCTCGACCGAAACCTCGCTCTCGACCTGGTCCGGGTCACCGAGGCCGCGGCGATGGCCGCCGGTCGGTGGGTCGGTCGGGGCGACAAGGAGGGCGGCGACGGAGCCGCCGTCGACGCGATGCGCAAGCTGATCAACTCGATCCAGATGCGCGGTGTGGTGGTGATCGGCGAGGGCGAGAAGGACAACGCCCCGATGCTCTTCAACGGCGAGCACGTCGGCGACGGCAGCGGCCCGGAGGTGGACGTGGCCGTCGACCCGGTCGACGGCACCACCCTGATGAGCAAGGGCATGCCGAACGCCCTGGCGGTGCTCGCCGTCTCCGAGCGGGGTGCGATGTTCGACCCCAGCGCCGTGTTCTACATGGAGAAGCTCGCCGTCGGCCCGGCGTACGCCGACGTGGTGGACATCAACGCCGGTGTGGCCGACAACCTGCGCCGGATCGCCAAGGTCAAGGGCACCGACGTCTCCGAGGTGACGGTCTGCGTACTGGACCGCAGCCGCCACGACGACCTGGTGGCCCAGATCCGCCGGACCGGGGCGGGCATCCGGTTCATCTCCGACGGCGACATCGCGGGCTCCATCGCGGCGGCCCGGGGCGAGTCGGACGTCGACGTGCTGATGGGCATCGGCGGCACCCCGGAGGGCATCATCTCCGCCTGCGCGCTGAAGTGCATGGGCGGTGCCATGCAGGCCAAGCTCTGGCCGCGCGACGAGCAGGAGCGGGAGAAGGCGATCGCCGCGGGGCACGACCTCGACCGGGTGCTGGGCACCGACGATCTCGTCACCGGGGACAACTGCTTCTTCGTGGCGACCGGGGTCACCTCCGGTGATCTGCTGCGCGGGGTGCGCTACCGGGCCGGTGGCGCGTACACCCAGTCGATCGTGATGCGTTCGAAGAGCGGCACCATCCGGGTGATCGACTCGTACCACCGGCTGGAGAAGCTGGCGCTCTACTCCGCTGTCGACTTCGACGGTCGTCCGCTGGCCGAGCAGGAGTGACCGCCGCCGACACGGCGACCCCGCCGACCCTCTCGGCCGCCCGCCGGATCACCGGCGTCGCGCTGGCGTCGGCTTCCGGGGTCGCGGTGGCGGTGCAGTCGCGCATCAACGGCGAGTTGGGGGTACGCCTCGCCGACGGTTTCGCCGCCGCCGTGGTCTCCTTCGGCATCGGCCTGCTGGTGCTGCTGGTGCTGGTGCCCGCGACCCCCGGCGGGCGGCGGGCCCTCGCCGCGACGCGGCGCGCGCTGCGGACCGGCGCGCTGCGGCCGTGGCAGTGCCTCGGCGGGGTGTGCGGGGCGTTCCTGGTGGCCACCCAGGGTCTCACCATCGGCACGTTGGGCGTGGCGGTCTTCACGGTGGCGGTGGTGGCCGGTCAGACCGGCAGCAGCCTCGCCGTGGACCGGGCCGGGATCGGGCCGACCGGTCGACAGTCGGTCACCCGTCAGCGGTTGGCCGGCGCGGTGCTCACCGTGCTCGCGGTCGGCCTGGCGGTCGGGGACCGTTTCGGCGACCCGGGCGCGCTGGTGCTGGCCCTGCTGCCGCTGCTCGCCGGGGTGGGCATCGCCTGGCAGCAGGCCGTGAACGGTCGGGTCCGGGCGGCCGCCGACAGCGCGTTGACCGCCACGCTGGTGAACTTCACCGTCGGCACGGTCACCCTGCTCGTCGCGTTCGCGATCGACACCGCCGTACGCGGTTGGCCGGCCGGCCAGTTGCCGACCGAGCCGTGGCTCTACCTGGGCGGCCCGATCGGCATCGTGTTCATCGCGATCGCCGCCGCGATCGTGCGCTTCACCGGTGTGCTGCTGCTCGGCCTGGCCACCATCGCCGGTCAGATCGTGGGCGCCGTCCTGCTGGACCTGATCCTCCCCACGGCGGCCTCGCACCCCGGCGTGAACACCCTGCTCGGGGCGGCGCTGACCATGGTGGCGGTGCTGATCGCCGCGCTGGCGCCGCCCGCTCGACGTATTCGCTGACCGCGACGACCCCGGCCCCTTCGCCGGTCCGGGCTCGCCGGTCGTCAGCCGGCGTCGGAGGAGTGCCCGGGAAAGAGATGGGCGCCCGGGTCGATGGCGACCGCCGCGTTGTTGACCGCCGTCGCCGCCTCACCGAAGCCGGTGGCGATGAGCCGGACCTTGCCCGGGTATTCGGTGATGTCGCCCGCCGCGAAGACCCGGGGCAGGTTCGTCGCCATCGCGCTGTCCACCAGGATGTGCCGGCGGTCCAGTCGCAGCCCCCACTCGGCGAGCGGACCCAGGTCGGCGGTGAAGCCGAGGGCGGCCACCACGACGTCCACCGGCAGCGTCTCGGTCGCGCCGCCGCGCACTGTCACCTCGGCGCCGGTCACCGCGCTGTCCCCGAGCAGTCTGGTGACCTCGGCGTTGACCACGACCCGCACCGGTAGGGACAGCACCCGGGCGACCGTCGACGCGTGCGCCCGGAACTTCTCCCGGCGGTGCACCAGGGTCACCGACCGGGCCAGGGGTTGCAGCGCCAGCGCCCAGTCGAAGGCGGAGTCGCCACCCCCGACGATCAGCACGTCCCGATCGGCCAGCTCGGTCGGCTCGGTGACGAAATAGACGATTCCCGAGCCGGGTGCGCCGTCGGCGCAGGGCAGCGGCCGAGGGCTGAAGCTCCCCAGCCCACCGGTGACCACGATCGCGCCGCACCCGAGCTGCTCGCCGCCGGCCAGACCGAGCACCGGGCGGTCGTCGGCGTACGAGAGTTTCTCGGCACGGGTGCCGAGCAGGTACTGCGGATTGAACGGGGCTGCCTGGGCAACCAGGTTGGCCACCAGGTCGCGGCCCTTGACGGCGGGAAAGCCGGCGACGTCGAGGATCAGCTTCTCCGGGTACATGGCGGTGACCTGGCCGCCCGGCTCCGGCAGCGCGTCGATCACCGCCACCGACAGCCCTCGGAAACCGGCGTAGTACGCGGCGAAGAGACCGGCCGGACCGGCCCCGATCACGGCGACATCGACCTCGCGCATGGCGTACCGTCGCTTTCCGCTCACGGATCAACGCTTGCTGATCTCGACGGTAGGCGGGCGATGACGGTCGGGCAAGCTACGTCCCAGGCGCGCCGGAGAATAGGGTCAGGGCAGGCTGAGCGTGGATCCGGAGTAGTCCGGGCCGTCCACGGCCGGTCGCCGCCGGCGGAACAGGATCGCCGCCACCACCCCGCCGAGCAGGCCGAACAGGTGACCCTGCCAGGAGATCCGCTCGTCGGTGGGGAGGATGCCGACCAGTTGCCACCCGTAGAGCAGACCGACCAGCAGGAAGACGGCGAAGTTCCACCAACTGCGCTCGACGATGCCCCGGGTCAGCAGGATGCCCAGGTAGCCGAAGATGACGCCACTGGCGCCGACCACCACCGAGTTGGGTGAGCCGGTGAACCACACGCCGAGCCCACTGACCAGGATGATGATCAGGGTCGACCAGAGGAACCGTCGGGCGCCGGCGGCGAGGACGAACGTGCCCAGCAGGATCAGCGGGATGCTGTTGCTGTAGAGGTGGTCGAAGCCGTGGTGCAGGAATGGAGAGAAGAAGACCCCGTCCAGCCCGTCGATGCGTTGCGGGATGATGCCGGCGGTGGCGTCCAGGCCGAACGCGAGCCCCTGGTCGACGGCCTCGATGAGAAACAGGAACGGGACCACCGCACACATGGCGACGAACGCCCGGCCGAGCGCGGCGTAGAACGCCTCGGTGCCGAACCGGAACGGGTCGCCGTTTGGCGGGTGCAGGGTCACTCCACAACTGCTATCAGCAAAAGCGGCCGACCGCCACTCACGTCCCGTCGGGGGTACGCGCGACGGCGGGGCGGGTGGTCGCCACCCGCCCCGCCGTCGGAACCCGTCAGTAGTGGCCGTTGTTCTGGAAGTAGCTCCAGGCGCCACAGGGCGTCTTGTACCTGCCCTTGATGTAGCCCAACCCCCAGATGATCTGGGTGGCCGGATTGGTACGCCAGTCGTCCGCGACCGAGCCCATCTTGCTGCCCGGCAACGACTGCGGAATGCCGTACGCGCCGGAGGACGAGTTGCTGGCCTTGTGGTTCCAGCCGCTCTCCTTGGTCCAGAGCTTCTCCAGGCAGGGGAACTCGGCGATACCGAAGCCCTTATCGATCATCAGGGCACAGCCGATCTTGCGGTTGCCGCTGTATTCCGCGCAGGACGCCGGGATGGGCCCGTCGTACGGCTTGGCGGGCGCGTTGGCCGCGGCGCGCTCGCGCTTGCGGGAGGCGGCGGCGGCTTCGGCCTTGCGGGCCCGCTCGGCGGCCTCCTTGGCGGCCTGGGCCGCCCGCAGCTTGGCCTGGTACTCGGCGGCCCGCTGCTTGGAGAACTGCACCTGGTGGGCGGCCTGCCGCTCACGCTGGTACGCGAGGTCGGCCCGGTCGACCTCAAGGCTGACCTGATCGGTCAGGCCCTGTTGCTGGGTTTCCCGGTCTTCGCCCAGGTAGAAGCCACCGGCAACGCCCACGGAGAGCAGCGCGACAGCAGCCGTACGGGCGCCCAACCGGCTCCACAGCCGACTCACGAAGTGGTCCCTTCGTCGGGAGCAAGGACGTGGCGCGACGCGGGCCACAGGTGGGCCGTCAGTCGTGCCACGAGCGCCCCGACCGGTTGCCGGTCGCGCCGACGCACCGACGGATGCCGATGTCGCTCGTCTCGCGACGAACGATCACCAACGATTCCGGTGGTGCGTGGACGCTCGTGGGACACGATTGCGCACAGTGAGGCTGATGGGAAACCAACCAGGCTGTTTGTGACCTGCGCCACACATAAAATGCGGACAAAATACCGCATAAGCCCCGTCAGATCGGAATGTCCTCCAAGAGGTCGGTGACCATCGCGGCGATCGGCGACCGCTCCGAACGGCTGAGGGTGACGTGCGCGAAGAGCGGATGGCCCTTGAGCGCTTCGATGACGGCGGTCACCCCGTCGTGCCGGCCGACCCGCAGATTGTCCCGCTGGGCGACGTCGTGGGTGAGCACCACCCGGGAGCCCTGCCCGATCCGGGACAGCACGGTCAACAGCACCCCGCGCTCCAGCGACTGGGCCTCGTCCACGATCACGTAGGCGTCGTGCAGGCTGCGCCCCCGGATGTGGGTCAGCGGCAGCACCTCCAGGATGCCCCGCGAGGTGACCTCCTCAAGCACGTTCTCGTGCACCACCGCGCCGAGCGTGTCGAACACCGCCTGGGCCCACGGCGACATCTTCTCCGACTCCGACCCCGGCAGGTAGCCCAACTCCTGGCCACCGACGGCGTACAGCGGGCGGAACACGATCACCTTCTTGTGCCGGCGGCGCTCCATCACCGCCTCCAGCCCGGCACAGAGTGCCAGGGCCGACTTGCCGGTGCCGGCCCGGCCGCCCAGCGAGACGATCCCGATCGACTCGTCCAGCAGCAGGTCGAGCGCGATCCGCTGCTCGGCTGAGCGGCCGTGCAGCCCGAACGCCTCCCGGTCGCCCCGGACCAGACGCACCGACTTGTCCGGCAGCACCCGACCGAGCGCGGAGCCGCGCGCCGAGTGCAGCACCAGACCGGTGTGGCAGGGCAGCCCGGCCGCCTCGTCGAGGTCGAGCGTCTCACCGGCGTACAGCTGGCCGATCTGCTCCTCGCTCAACTCCAGCTCCGACATGCCCGTCCAGGTCGGGTCGCTGGCCTGGCCGTGGCGGTACTCGTCGGCGCGTAGACCCACCGAGGCGGCCTTGACCCGCAGCGGCATGTCCTTGCTGACCAGGGTCACCTCCCGCCCCTCGGCGGCGAGGTTGAGCGCGACCGAGAGGATCCGGGCGTCGTTGCTCTCGGTGCGGAACCCGGGCGGCAGGACGCCGTCGTCGGTGTGGTTGAGCTCCACCCGCAGGGTGCCACCGACGTCGTTGGCGGGCACCGGACGGTCAAGCCGGCCATGCCGGACCCGCAGGTCGTCGAGCATCCGCAGCGACTGCCGGGCGAACCAGCCCAGCTCCGGATGGTGCCGCTTGCCCTCCAGCTCGGTGATGACCACCAGGGGCAGCACCACCTCGTGTTCCGCGAACCGGTGGAACGCCGCCGGGTCGGAGAGCAGCACCGAGGTGTCCAGGACGAAGGCCTGGCCGGCTGGTCGTGGCTCCTTGGGGTCGGCCGGCGCGGCGGCCGCCGAACGGCGGCTCCTGGTGGCGCGGCGGGTCGTGGCAGTCGCGGCCGGGGTCTGGTCGGCACCGGCGGTGGTACGGCGAGTCGTCACAGGCCTGCTCCGACGGATGGGCACCCGCCACCCGTGTTCCGCCTCCTCCGGTGCCCGGGGACACGGGGTCGGATGCGGAACCCCGTGCGCGAGGTCGCAGATCCGGGCGGACCGGCTGGCTCGGGAGAACCCCGTGCCATGCCTAGACGCTATCCCCGCCGGACCCTCGCGGCTAGAGGTCGAACGTGGATCTCCCGAGACACGCTCGTGAACACCGCTTCGGCGGAGCCCGTACCAGCCGAAAGGCGGTGCGGGCGGCACGGCGGAACCGGCCGGGATGCATGCCCCCTGCGCGCATCCCGGCCGGTGGGGTCACCGTCACCGGTCTGACGTGACCCCGACGGTGCGTGTCCGCCGCGGACGACGCACCGTGCTCGTGGCGCCGGTCGGCGGGCGCGACCCGCCGGCCGACCTCACCCGGTACGTCGGACGAGCGTGCCGGTCGGGTGCCGCCCGGTGATCGGGGCGGCCGGCGCGCTGAACGACGAGCCGGTGTACGTGGTGCCGGGGCGGGCGACGGTGCCGGCGGAGCGGACCGCGCCGGCCGACGAGACCGACAGGGCCGAGGCGATCGCGGCCTGGGCGTCGCGGCGACGCCGGTTCCAGGCGCCCCGGTCGCCGTCGAAGTAGCCCTGCCGGTAGCCGAAGCGGTAGCCGATGCGGTAGCTGAGCTGCCCGTGCAACCGGCCGGCCGCGTAGCTGGTGGCCCCGAGCACCAGGACCAGGAACACCGCGAGGAAGGGGCTCATCGGGCGGCTCCGGCCCAGCCGGGACGCCAGGTCATCGCTCCTCCGGCTCGATCGTGGTGGGGTCGGCGACCAGCAGCCGGTCCAGGTCGTCGGTGCTGACCTCCTCGACCAGCTCGACGCTGATCCGGCAGCCGTCGAGCACCACCTCGGCCACCGAGGAACGGCGGATCTCGCCGCCGGCGTCGTAGACCCGGACGCTCAGCTCCGGGCAGCCGAGATGCGTACGCCAGGCGTTCCACTCGGCGCGATCGCCGACGCTCAGCGACAGGTAACGGCAGCCTCGGGCGAGGTAGAGGCGCCAGGGGGCGGTCAACCCGGCGGCGACCCCCTCGGCGATCAGCCCGAAGGCCTGGGCGCGGGTGGCGAGCTCGGTCACCACGACCCCCCGGCACCGGGGGCGTGACGCATGTGAGCACCAATCGTCTCATGCACGTGACACACCGTAGATTGTCCCATGGGCGTGACAGTATCAGCTTTTCAGCCGCTTACGTTCGCCACTACGTTCATCTATTCTGCCCGCGTGACACCCCTCAACAGTGGCACTGACTCGTTTACCGGAAATCCGAAGCACCCGTCACGTCTGCGTGACAGTGGCGAGCCGGGGCACCCACCCACCTCCGGCTGGCCGTACGGTCACGGGGTGACCGAGACGGCCAATGCGCGGAAGATCGCCTACGCCACCTTCGTCCGACGGGCCCTGGACGAGGCGCGAGCGACCCGAGCCTGGAGCGGCACCGAGGTGTCCCGGCGCACCGGCGTCTCCCGGCAGACCATCAACCGATGGGTCCGGGGCGACTGGGCCAGCGACCCGGAGGCCGAACGGGTGGTCGCCTTCTGCGAGGGCCTGGGCCTGAATCCGGCCGCCGCCTTCGCCGCGCTCGGCTGGGACCGCACCGCGGCCGGTCCGCGCCCCGGCCAGGCCGCCCCTCCGATGGACCCCGACGTGGAGGCGCTGCTGCGCCGTCTGGTCGACCCGCAGGTGTCGGACGCGGAGAAGTTCCACATCCGCGAAACCATCAGATACCTCGCATACCGCCCAACGTTGCCGGTCGATGTCCGAAAAAGGGGCAATCAGGCAGGCTAGTTCCTCAGATAGCGAAAGAACGCCTGGTCAGGTTCATTCGTTTACCTCCGGGGCTGGAACGGGCACGCTAGCGTCCCTATTCGTACTGCTTGGGCTCGTCATCGGCGGGGGGACGGGACAAGGCCGAACCCAGCCCTGCGGGACAGAAGGAGGGGTCTGTCCATGACCCTGAAGTGGTTGGCAGTCGTGGTCGCGACCGTGTCGGTGACACTGTGGGCGACCGGAAACACAGTGACCCTCGCGGTCGACGGCGGGCAGCTTCCGCTGCTCGTCAACCTCTTTGCGCTCGTCACCGCCGGCACCGCGGTCGTCCTGGCCGTCGTCGCCGAGCTGCACGAGCGACTCAACAACCGAATCAGCGCGCTCACCGAGTTCCTGGTGGCACGGCTCAACGAGATCGAGAACCACACCGGTGATCGCAACACCGGGTTCGTGGAGGGCTACCTGTTGAGCCACGGTCAGGAGGCCGCGGTGGTGCCGTTCGGGCGGCGCGGACGAGGAGCCGCCGAACGCTGATCGCCTACCGCCCAACCGGGTCGCTCGGCCAGGAATGAGCCTGGATCGCCGGGGTACGCTGACGCGCGTGCCGCCGTTGAATCTGGGCAATCAGCAGCCGAAAACCCCGTTGAACGCCGACCATGCCTGGCGGATAACCGCCAGCCGGGCGGCCGGGACCGTGCTCTTCTTCGACTTCGACGGCACACTCGCGCCCGTCGACGACGATCCGACCGCGGTACGCCCGGCACCCACGGCGCTGACCGCGATCGAGGCACTGGCCCCGGTCGTGCAGCGGATCGCGATCGTCTCCGCCCGACCCGTCGAGTTCCTTCGGGACCAGCTCGGCGGGCTCGCCGGCGTGGACCTCTACGGCCTCTACGGCCTGGAGCACAGCCACTCCGGCGGGGAGACCGTCACCGAACCGGCCGCCTTGCCGTGGGTGCCGACCATGGCCGAGCTGGCCGACCTGGCTCGGGCGGAGCTGCCGCCCGGCACGCTCGTGGAGTACAAGCGGCTCTCGGTCGCGCTGCACTGGCGTACCGCCCCGCAGCTCGGCTCGACCGTGCAGCAGTGGGGGCAGGCGCAGGCGGAACGGCTGGGGTTGCGTTCGCAGGCCGGGCGGATGGTGCTGGAGCTCAAGCCGCCGGTCGACCGGGACAAGGGCATGGTGATCGGCGAGGCGATCAAGGGCGCCACCGGCGCCTGGTACTTCGGCGACGATGTCTCCGACATCAAGGCCTTCGCCGCGCTGCGCGCCCGCGCCGCCGCCGACCCGGACTTCCTCGGCGTCTGCGTGGCCGTGGCCAACCCGGAGACCGGCCAGGAGGTGGCCAACGCTGCCGACCTGACCATCGAGTCGCCGGCCGCGCTGGGCGACTTCCTCACCCGGGCGCTGACCCACCTGCCGTGACCAACCTGCCGTGACCAACCTGCCCGAGCGGCGACCGAGCAGGTCGCCGCCGGGTCAGGCGCCGTAGCGGCGTTGCCGGGTGGCGTACGAGCGCAGCGCCCGCAGGAAGTCGATGTGCCGGAAATCCGGCCAGTTGAGTTCGCAGAAGTAGAACTCCGAGTGCGCGGACTGCCAGAGCATGAAACCGGACAACCGCTGCTCGCCGCTGGTGCGGATGACCAGGTCGGGGTCGGGCTGCCCCCGGGTGTAGAGGTGCTCGGCGATGTGCTCGACGTCCAGCACCTCGGCCAGTTCCTCAAGCGTGCCGCCGGACGCGGCGTGCTCCAGCAGCAGCGACCGGACCGCGTCGGTGATCTCCCGGCGACCGCCGTAGCCAACCGCGATGTTGACCTCCGCGCCGCCGGTGCGTTCGCGGGTGCGCTCCTCGGCACCCTTGAGCGCCGCCGCGGTCTGCGCCGGCAGCAGGTCGAGCGCCCCGACGATGCGCAGCCGCCAGGGGTTGCCCTCCTCGGCCAGCTCCACCGCCAGATCCTCAATGATCTTGAGGAGCGGATCCAGCTCACTGGCCGGACGACGAAGGTTGTCGGTGGCCAGCAGATAGAGGGTCACGTGCCCGACGCCGGCCTGGTCACACCAGCCGAGGACATGCTTGATCTTCGCGGCGCCGACCCGGTGCCCGTCGTTCGGGTCGACGAAGCCCATCTCCCTGGCCCATCGGCGGTTGCCGTCGCACATCACCCCGACGTGCCGGGGCACCGGCTTACCCGCGAGCTTCGCCGTGAGCCGGCGCTCGTACACGGAGTAGATAAGGTTCCGCAGCGTCATCACCTAGCAGCGTAGCGACCCTTCAGCCGGTTCACTGCCTCGGAGCCCCATCCCCGCCGCGCAGACCGATGCCGATCATCGCCAGCGTACGAGCAGTGAGGCGTCCGTCACCCAATCCCAGCTCGACGACGTCGTAGAACACCCGGTCGTCCCCACGGGCGGCCCGCACCGCCGCGTCCACCACCCGACGCCGCCGCGCCAACCAGGCCGCGACCGAACTGTGCCGCAGGTGGGTGCCGAGGCGACGACGCAACCCGTGGGCGTAACGGCCGGCCGCGCCGTCCGGCGTCCGCGCCGCCGCCGAGCCGGCCAGCGCACCGGAGAGCAGCGCGTAGAAGATCCCCTCCCCGGTGAACGGATTGATCAGTGACAGCGCGTCCCCGGCCAGCAGCGTCCGGCCCCGCCCCGGCGTCGGCCGGTGGGTGGACAGCGGCAGGTGATGGGCGCGCAGCGCGGTGACGGTCGCCAGGTCGGTGCCGGGCAGCAGCGCCGCCAGCCGGTCCAGCAGATAGGCACGGCTCAGCGGCTCACCGCGCAGGACCTCCCCGTACCCGACGTTCGCCCGACCGTCACCGATCGGGAACGACCAGGCGTACGCCGGCCAGCGCGCCTTCGACGTGACGATGAGCTGCTCGGACGGGCCGGGCAGCGCCGGGGCGTACCCCCGGATGGCCAGCGCGAGGTGCCGGTCCGGGTTCTGCGGGTGCCCGAGCGCCCGACGCACCACCGAGCCGGCACCGTCCGCGCCGATCACCACCCGCCCGGACAACTGCCCGTCGAGCACCACCCGGTCGGCGCGCGGCTCGACCCGGCGCACGGTGTGTCGGCGCAGCTGCGCCCCGGCGGCCACGGCAGCCGCCACCAGCCGCGCGTCGAAGACCTCCCGGGGCACGGTGTACGCGGGTCGGGGCAGCGCCCGAGCCACCGCACCGCCACCCGGGGCGATCATGCGCAACGCCGGCAGTGGGGCGTAGCCCGCCACCGCCTCGGTCACCCCCAGCTCGGCGAGCACGTCAACCGAGTGCGCGGCGATCCCGTCACCACACGCCTTGTCCCGGGGAAAGTCGGCCCGGTCCAGCAGTAACACGCTGGCACCCGCCCGGCGCGCCGTCAGTGCGGCGGCCGCCCCGGCCGGCCCCGCGCCCACCACCACCACGTCGAACTCGTCGCCCACCGCGCGCCTCCCTCCGGCCGGCGCGACTGCTCCCGCACCGCCCCCGACGATCCACCTGCGCCGCCCACGCCGACAGCTGTGACCGAAGCCACCCCGCCATCCTGCCCCCTGCCCGCCCGCGCAGGCCGCTCCCGCACGGCGCGGTTTTTCTGGTCGACGGCAGAGAGCACCGGCCCGCCACGGACCGGCACGCCTGTTCGGGTGCCTGTAGACCTGCCCCATATCTGGGGCGCCGACCACCCCGGAGCAACCGACCACCACCCCTCCGCCAACCCTCCGCCAACCCCGTCAGAAACCGCGACCGGCTCCCCCGACCGGGCACGCCCCCACCACTCCGGAGCGGCACCTCGGCCGACCTCCCAGGGCCAGTCCGCATGATCGTGCTCGAACCAGGAAGTAGTGGTGTCGGCATATCGATGAGGCCACTACTTCCCGGTTCCAGCACGATCTTGGTGTGGATCGGCGCGGCGTAGGAAGCACGGACGCGGAACGCACGACGTAGGAAACACGGACGCGGGGCACACGGCGTAAGACGCACGGACGCGGGACACACGGGCGCGGTACGCAGGGACGTAGGACGTAGGACGTAACGGACGTAGGCCCCACGGACGTGGGCCGCACAGACGCAGGACGTCACGGACGTAGGGCCGACGGACGTGGGCCGCGCAGGGTGGGCCGCACAGACGTAGGCCCCACGGATGTGGGCCGCACAGACTTAGGCCCCACGGACGTGGGCCGCAC